>NZ_JBFTML010000060.1:0-29642 GCF_056396925.1 Pseudomonas sp. 05N433
TTCAATCTGAGCCATGATCAAACTCTTCAGTTCAAACATCTTTGGGTTTTTAAGAAACCCTAAACTTGGCTCAGCAATCGTTGGTTACATCTTTGATTTCTCGCGGAGTAACTTGTGATGCTGATAATCTTGTTGACTATCAGTCTGACCCCACAAGCACCCACACGAATTGCTTGATTCAGTTGTTAAAGAGCGGTTGGTTAAGATCTTTCGTCTCAACCGAGGCGCGCATTCTACAGCAGCCTCTGTTGCTGTCAAGCAGTAAATTTCAAATTTTCTTCATGAAATTCAACTACTTGCCGCCAACTCAGTTTCAAACTCCTCGTTAGCGGGAGGCGAATAATACAGTGTTTTATTTGGTGGTCAACCACCTGTTGTAATTATTTTTACCTAATCCATGCGGCTTAGGCGCAGTACCGACTTCTGCCTCATGAGCAGTCCAGGCTTTGCTTGCATTACCCGTCGACAAACCCGCCCTCTTTACCAGCTGCGCTATGATCGCGCCCCTCTGCGCCAGGATTCTTGAACGGGATGTCCATGTCTTTGCCACTAGCTGACGCTCATCAATCACTACCACCCGTACTCGTCGGCCCGTTATTGCGGCGCCTGGAACCTGCGCGGCTGGTGCTCTGGCTGGTCGGGTCGCGTGCGCTGGCGCTGACGCTGCGCCTGCAAGGCATCGATATCCGCCTCAATGCGGATCAATGCACGATCATTCCCGTCGGCACTCATGCCTTTATTCATCTAATCGATGTACCGCTGAACACCGCCCTGCCCTGCGACACGCTAATCGAGTACGACCTGCTGATCACCGAGGCGGATGGCGCTCCGTCGGGCATCGCCGAATGGGCACCTCACCTACTATATGGCGAAGCGCGCTGCCCGAACTTTGTGTTGCGCTCACAGATCGATCAGTTGCTGCATGGCTCCTGCCGTAAACCTCACCATCCGGCGGCCGATGGCTTGCTGTGTGTCGACCGGTTGCTCGCGTCAGAGCCGGACGCAAGCAAGCGTCCGGCTCTATTAATGATGAGCGGCGATCAGGTGTATGCAGATGATGTCGCGGGGCCAATGCTGCGTGCAATTCATGCCTTGATCGAACGCTTGGGGTTGTTCGACGAACACCTCGACGGCGCAGTGGTCAGCGTCAGCACCAAACTCTACGAACATCCGGCCAGCTACTACCATCGTGCGGATTTGTTACCGGCACTTGAGAGCAACGAAACCCTGCGCGAGCGATTTTTCGGTGGGGCGCGTAAGCCGATTTTCACCAGCAGCAGCGCCGACAATCATTTGGTGACCTTCGCCGAAGTCATGGCCATGTACCTGCTGGTGTGGTCGCCAACGCCCTGGACGTTGATCGCGCCGCAACCACCGACACTGACGCCCGAACGACGCAAGCGTTATGCCCTGGAGCAGACGCGCATCGATGGGTTCAAGGCGGGGCTGGGTGGCGTCGCGCGAGCGATGGCGCATTTGCCATGCCTGATGATTTTCGATGACCACGATATTACCGATGACTGGAATCTTTCTGCGCAATGGGAGGAAACGGCCTACAACCATCCGTTCTCCAAGCGCATCATCGGCAACGCGCTGCTTGTTTATATGTTGTGTCAGGGTTGGGGCAACAACCCGGATGCGTTTGGCAACGTACTGGAAAAAACCCGCTTATTGAGCGTCACGGGGCAAGACCATCACCTCGACAGCGAGATCCAGGACGAATTGATCGATGAACTGCTGAGTTTTCAGCAGTGGCATTACGTGCTGCCCACCCGCCCGGCGCTGGTGGTGCTCGACACCCGCACCCGGCGCTGGCGTAGCGAGATGAATCTCAAGCAGCCGTCGGGCCTGCTGGACTGGGAAGCGCTCAGTGAGCTGCAACAGGAATTGCTCGATCATTCTTCGGCGATCATCGTCTCACCGGCGCCGATCTTCGGCGTCAAATTGATCGAAACCGTACAGCGCGTGTTCAGTTGGTGCGGTTACCCACTGCTGGTGGACGCCGAAAACTGGATGGCTCATCGCGGCGCGGCTCAGGTGATCCTGAACATTTTCCGACACTCCCGCACACCCGGTAACTACGTGGTGCTGTCCGGTGATGTGCATTATTCCTTCGTCTATGAAGTATTGATCCGACACCGCAAGGCCGGCCCGCGTATCTGGCAGATCACCAGCAGCGGCATCAAAAACGAATTCCCACCCGCCCTGCTCGAATGGTTCGACCGCCTCAACCGTTGGCTCTACTCGCCCCGCTCGCCCCTTAACTGGCTGACCAAACGCCGACGCATGCGCATTGTTCCGCACATCCCCGAACACGCCGAAGCAGGGGAACGGTTGTGGAACTCGGCAGGAATTGGCCAAGTGTTCTTCAATGAAAAGGGCCAGCCACAGGATATTTATCAATTCAATGCGGATGGATCGCCGAAGACGCGAATGATCGCGCCAGAAATGTCCGAAACAGCCGACTGACTTCGCACGAATGACCATGAGTAATCATTACCCGGCCACCCTAAACCTCACTCGAACCCTGATCATCGGCAATTCCGGCTCGGGCAAGAGCTGGCTGGCCAAACGACTGGCCGAGCATCTGCAAGTGCCTTGTACCGATCTCGACCTGATTCACTGGGTATCCGATGAACACAGCATCGCCCGTCCCCGCAACGAAGCACTGGGAATGGCGCGGGTGGCGGCGAGTGAAGAGCGTTGGGTTATCGAGGGTGTTTACGGCTGGATGGTCAGCGAACTTGTGGAGCAGGCCACTGCGCTGATCTGGCTGTGTCTGGAGGACGAAGATTGCGTGAACAACATACGCCAGCGAGAAGCGAGGCGGGACGAGAAGGAAGAGTTGCTGATTGCGTTACTCGATTGGGCCGGCAGCTACCGTACTCGCCAAGGGTCCAGTGGATTTGCCGCCCATCAGCGTTTGTTTGACCGGTTTAGCGGGTCGAAACGCCAACTGATGAATCAGGCTGAAGTCTCGGCTTTCGTCAGTGCGGTGCAACCAACCGACTGATCGTCCCTGCCGTTTTCTGCGTGCGAATCGGACTCCTACATTGGACACGACTAGCTGGCGAGATTGTCAGAATGGGATTACATCGTTCGCAGAAACGTCTTGAAGAAGCTTCAGCGATACTTTAACCCAGCGTGGATATGTCGTCTGCGTAATGACCACTCGTAGGTGTCGCCTTGTCATCATGTACTCATTTCTGTACGTTTTTTGCCTTGAGCGAGGACTACAACATGCAAACCATCAGCTACACCACCGCACGTGCACATCTGGCCGAAACCATGGATCGGGTCAACGAAGACCGCACCCCATTACTGGTTACCCGCCAGAAAGGCGAACCTGTGGTGATGATGTCTCTGGCGGAGTACAACGCTCTCGAAGAGACAGCCTATCTGCTCCGTTCTCCAGCCAATGCCGAGCGACTGATCAAATCAATCGGTAACCTGCGAGCAGGGAAGACCAAAGTCAGGCAACTTATCGAAGAATGAATATCGAGTTCACTCCTGAAGGCTCGGACGACTATTTGTGGTTTCAGCAAAACGATAAGGCCGGGCTCAAACGAATCAACCTGCTGATCAAGGCGATCCTGCGTGAGCCCTTCGAAGGATTGGGCAAACCTGAACCGCTCAAACACAATCTGAGCGGCCTCTGGTCACGCCGAATCACCTCCGAGCATCGCCTGGTTTATGCAATCGAGAATGGTGAGGTGCGCATCGTGCTTTGCAGGTATCACTACTGAGCACATTCAGGCCGCTTTCACCGCCCGCCCCACTCCTCTGACAATCATTTCCACTTCCCGCTCATCAATCGTCAGCGGTGGCAGCAGGCGAATGGTCTTGCCCCGTGTCACGTTGATCAGCAAACCGTGATCCCGTGCGGCGATCAGGGTCAGGTCGCGGATTGGTTGGGCGAGTTCGATGCCGATCATCAATCCCTGGCCACGGATCACCAGGACGTTCGGATCGTCGGCCAGTTCGACGCGCAATCTGGCAAGCAGGCGTTCGCCCTGAAGTCTGGCGTTTTCCAGCAGGCCTTGTTCCTCGATGATCTCCAGCACGGTGCAACCCACCCGACACGCCAGCGGATTGCCGCCGAATGTACTGCCGTGGCTGCCAGGTGTGAATAAATCCGCAGCCCTGCCCCGAGCCAGGCAGGCACCGACGGGCACTCCATTACCCAGGCCTTTGGCCAAGGTCATGACGTCCGGGATGATGCCTTCGTGCTGAAACGCAAACCACTGGCCGGTACGGCCGATGCCGGTCTGGATTTCGTCGAGCATCATTAACCAGGCGCGTCGGTCACAGAGCTCACGCACTGCTTTGAGATAACCAGGCGGCGCCACTTGCACACCACTTTCGCCCTGAATCGGCTCCATCAGAATCGCCACAATGCGTGGGCCGTGGGCTTTCTGCGCCTTCTCCAGGGCAGCGAGGTCGCCGAATGGCACTTTAATGAAGTCCCCCGGCAACTTGTTATACCCCAGGCGCACCGCCGGGCCGTCACTGGCCGACAAGGTGCCGAGGGTCCGTCCGTGGAAAGCGTTCTCCATGACCACTACCAGCGGCTGCTCGATGCCTTTGTGCCAGCCGTAAAGCCGCGCAAGTTTCAGCGCAGTTTCGTTGGCTTCGGCACCGGAGTTATTGAAGAACGCCCGCTCCATGCCCGACAGCCGAACCAGTTTCTGCGCCAGTCGCTGTTGCCAGTCGATGCTGTACAGGTTGGATGTGTGCAACAGCAACCCGGCCTGTTCGCTGATGGCCGACACGATTCGCGGGTGGGAATGACCGACGTTGGTCACCGCCACGCCCGCCACCGCGTCCAGGTATTCACGACCGGCCTGATCCCACAGGCGCGTGCCCAGGCCTTTGCTGAAACTCAGGGCCAGAGGTTGGTAAGTGCTCATCAGGCAGGTGGCGGTCATGACATCAAGCTCCATCAATAGTCGGTGTTTTTGCAGTATGGTTAGCCACCTGAGCTGGATAAATACCGCAACACTTCAATCATTTTAAAGCTGAGCTTGATAATGGATTTATTCCAGGCAATGACCGTTTACGTAAGAGTGGTGGAAGCCGGCAGCATGACCGCCGCCGCTTTGCAGTGCGAAATGTCCACGACCATGGTCGGTAATCATCTGCGGGCTCTGGAGCAACGCCTGGGTGTGCGCTTGCTCAACCGTACGACACGGCGTCAGCGTTTGACGGAATTCGGCACGGCGTACTATCAGCGGTGTCTCGAAGTGCTGGGGCTGGTGGCTGACTCCGAACGCCTGGCCGAACAAACCCTCGACGAGCCGAGCGGCACTCTGCGCATCACCGCACCGCTGACCTTCGGCACCGAACGGCTCGCACCGGCCCTGAGCGAATTCACCCTGCGCTGCCCGCAAGTCAAACTCGATGTCGTTTTGACCAACCAGCGCCTGGACTTGCTCGACAACGGTTTCGACGTGGCGATTCGTCTGGGCACGACCGAGCTGTCCAACATGATTTCTCGCCCGCTCATCGACTACACGATGACCCTGTGCGCATCGAAGGATTATCTGGAGCGTCGAGGCACACCGCAGAAACCCGCCGACCTGCAACACCATGACTGTTTGGCCTTCGCCTACCCGGCCGGAGATGACTGGCACTCGGTAGCCAAACAATGGCGCCTGAAGGGGCCCGAAGGTGAAGTCATGGTGGCGGTCAGCGGGCCGATGTTGATCAACAGCTCGGCGGGGTTGCATCAAGCGGCGCGAACCGGCATGGGCATCGTGATGGTTCCCGATGCGCTGGTGGAACAAGACCTTCGGGACGGAAAACTGGTGGCCTTGATGCRGGACTACCAACTGCCAAGTCGGCCGATGAACCTGGTGTATGCCCAGGACCGCTACCGTTTGCCGAAATTGCGCAGCTTCGTTGACTTTGCACTGCAGTGGTGGGGCAAGCACTAGCCGGGGCAATACGCCATGAACTAATCTCCTCGACTGACGAGTCACGTTAATATCAGGACGGCAGGGAGACCGATGATGGGTGAGGCATCGAAAATCGAGCCGTTGAAGTTCGATCTGTCAGATTTTAACGAAGACATGCTGCACACCATTCTGGAACTGGTCAGCGATGGTATCTGGGACTGGAACGCCAACACCGGGTTCGTCTATCGCAACCCCGGGTGGTACGAGATGCTCGGCTATACGCCTCATTCCCTGGACAACAATGTGTTGACCTGGGAAAACGTGATCCACCCCGACGATTATTCGCGGGTCATGGCGTTGTTTGATGACTACCTGGATCAGCGCGCTCCCGGTTATCAGGCCGAGTATCGCTGTCGCATGCACGATGGCACTTACACCTGGATCGAGGATCGCGGCTACGTGCTGGCACGTAATGCCGACGGCTCGGTGGCGCGAATGATCGGCGCGCACCGCAGCATCGAAGACAAGAAACGCCTGATCGAAGAAATGGAGCGGCGTAATCAATCCCTGGAAGCCATCGTCAAGGAACGCACTCGGGAGTTGTCCCGGGTCAATCAGCAGTTACAGATTCAACTCGAAGAAAATCGTAAATTGGCAGAAACCGATGTGCTGACCGGCATCGCCAATCGCTATCGACTGGAGAAAACCCTGCCCAAGGAATGCGACCGCGCCCAACGCTTCCGCGAACCCCTGTCGCTGATCGCCATGGACCTCGATGACTTCAAAAACATCAACGATCACTACGGTCACGCCCTGGGAGATGCAGCGTTGGTGCAAGTGATCGAGAGTGTGAAGCACTGCGTGCGCAAAGGCGATCTGTTGGCGCGCTGGGGCGGTGACGAATTCATCCTGATTTTGCCCAATACCTTGTTGGCCGACGCCAGGTCACTCGCTGAAAGAATCCGTCATGGCCTGGCGAGCCTGCTGCCGGTCGGGGACTATCAAGTGACCATGAGTTTTGGCGTGGTGCAGCGCTTTGAAGAAGAACAACAGACCGGGTTGCTGGCCAGGGCCGATCAGGCGTTGTATCGGTCGAAAATCGCGGGCAAGAACCTGATTTCTGGGTGAGGCGACTCCGTCCTGTCAGCCGCCCTGCATGCCCGCTTTCACCAATACTGGTTTTTCCTGATACCGATTCGGAAACAGTTGCTTCAACTGCGCCACTTTCGGCAGGTCATTGATCACGATGTAGGGGTAGGTCGGATGCTCGGTCAGGAAGTCCTGATGCTCCTCTTCCGCCGGGTAGAAACCGTTGTAGCTTTCCAGCTTGGTGACAATCGGTTTATTGAACGAATGGGCAGCGTCGAGCTGGGTGATGTAAGCCTGGGCGACGCGTTGCTGTTCGGTGCTTTTCGGGAATAGCGCCGACCGATACTGAGTGCCTCGGTCCGGGCCCTGGCGGTTGAGTTCGGTGGGGTTGTGGACCACCGAGAAATAGATCTGCAGCAGGCTTCCGTAACTGACCTGAGCGGGATCGAAGGTCACTTCGACGGCCTCCGCATGGCCGGTGTCACCCTCGCTGACCCGCTCGTATTGAGCGGTATTGGCTGCGCCACCGGCATAACCGGAAACCGCATTTTTCACCCCTTTGACATGCTGGAACACGCCTTGGACGCCCCAGAAGCAACCGCCGGCAAAAACCGCCGTTTCGCTGTGCGCCTGGGTGGTTTCATCAAGCGTCGGCGCCGGGATGAGGACCGCCTCTTCGGCGCCTGCGAACGAGAATGCAGAGCACTGACCGATAACGCTGGCGGCGGCCAAACCCAGAAATGTGCGACGCCAGTTGAATGGGGTTTTCATGGGCTGTCTCCTGAATGAATGGGGGCTATCAACCAAAGGTAAACGCATACGCCGACACACCCGGATCGAGAAACTCGATGCTGAAGGTCCGGTCTTTTACGCCTGTGCTCTGGCGTACCAGTTGATACAACCGCTGCTCGGTGACGCTGCCGCGGCCATCAGGCGCGACGTCGATACCGTGGGCATCACCTGGGGGCTTGCCATCGATCAACACTTTGAAACGCACCGGTTTGCCGTCAGCACCGGGGCCCAACACCAAGTGCAAGTCGCGAGCGTGAAAGCGATAGACGATACGACTGGCCGCAGCGTTTGAAACGGCCCGCTCCGGACCGACAGCCCATTGACCGTCCAAGCTCCAGTCATTGAGGGCCAGTTGTGACGGTGGCTTATAGGCAGTCGCCTTGTCCGGCACCAGGCTGGTTTCAGAGGCGAAATGCTCCATCCGCCGGTAGCCGACATAGGTTTCGGGCGATTGCACTTCATTCATGTCCGGGGCGAGTTGAACACCCTGGGCGTTGGCATTGATCAGCCCCTGCGCGACTTTCGCCGCTCCCGCCTCACGCAACAGTTGCTGAATCACTTGCTCGGACTCGGCGTACTTGCCTTCACCAAAATGGTGATAACGAATGCGTCCCTGAGCATCGGCAAAGTAATGGGCCGGCCAGTATTCGTTGTTGAAAGCACGCCAGATCTTGTAGTCATTATCGATGGCCACCGGGTAGGTGATGCCCAGGTCCTTCATGGCTTTGGTGACATTGCCCACATCCCGTTCGAAGGCAAACTCGGGCGCATGGACACCGATCACCACCAAACCCTGATCGCGATACTTCTCAGCCCAGGCCTTCACATACGGCAGGGTGCGCAGGCAGTTGATGCAGGAGTAAGTCCAGAAATCCACCAGCACGACCTTGCCCTTCAACGCCTGAGCGGTGAGTGGGGGCGAGTTGAGCCATTGCACGGCGCCGTCCAGGGATGGAAGGCTGCCCTCAATCGGCAGCGCGTTCGCGGTCACTTTCATCGCATCTCCAGTGGCCATCATGCCGCCGGCGGGTTGATCGCCGGCCCGTGGAATCTGCGCCATCATCGCCCCGCTGTTGGCCGGAGTCTTACTGGCCAACCGGTTGACCAGCGCCTGTTCGAGACCGCCGGTGGACGCCGTTGAAACCCGCGCCAGAATCCCGGTGTCCAGTCCCAGGGCTATCGCCACCACACCAACCAGCATCGCAGCGCCCAGGCCTCGACGCAGCCACTCGCCCGCGCCTATCGAGCGCTTCATTGCGGCGAAGACTTTACCGCCCAGCAGCAGTGCCGCAGCGAGAGAAGTGGCGGCACCGGCCGCGTAAGCCAGCAGCAACAGAGTGGTTGCGATGCTTGCCCCTTGCAGCGCCGCACCGGTCAGCAGCAAACCCAGAATCGGCCCGGCGCAGGGTGCCCAGAGCAGGCCCGTGGCGACGCCGATCAGGAATGAAGCGCCGGGACGCGGCCGGGCATCGGCGCCCGCGGCTTGCGACAGCCGACCGCCGGCTGCCACCAGTGGACGCGTCAGGCGTTCGGCCAACCGCGGCAGCAACAGCGTCAACCCGAACAGTGCAACGAACAGCAACGCGAGCCAGCGACCGTATTGATTGACTTGCACCACCCAACCGCCGCCCACCGCCGCCAACGAGGCGACGAGCGCGAAGGTCAGCGCCATCCCCGCCAGCAGCGGCAAGCCACTTTTCATAAACGGCTGCCCGGTGCGAGCGAAGACAAAGGGCAATACCGGCAGAATGCACGGGCTGACAATCGTCAGCACACCACCGAGATAAGCGAGGACCAGAAGCCACATATCGTCGACCTGCATGAAGTGAGTGAAAGGAAGTGCCCATGGATTACGCCTGTGGCTTGAAGGTCAGCGCCAGGCCGTTCATGCAGTAGCGCAGCCCGGTGGGCTTTGGCCCATCCTCGAAGACATGCCCCAGATGACCGCCGCAACGACGACAGTGCACCTCTTCGCGCAATACACCGAAGGAGCGGTCCTGTCGGGTGGCCACCGCGTTGTCCAGGGGAGCCCAGAAACTCGGCCAGCCAGTACGACTGTCGAACTTGGTGTCGGAAGAAAACAACGGCAGATCACAACCGGCGCAGGCAAAAACGCCTTTGCGGTGCTCGTTGTTCAGCGGGCTGCTGTAGGCCCGTTCGGTGCCCTCTTCGCGCAGTATTTCGTACTGCTCGGCGCTGAGCCGGGCATGCCATTCGCTGTCGCTGTGGGTCACCTCGAAAACCTCCTGCGCGCGGGCTTCATCGACCAGCGCAACGCTTGTGGAAAATTTTGGCAATACACCGATCACCAGGGCTGCAGCCCCCAGCCCGCCGCTCGCTACAAGAAACTGTCGCCGTGAAAACATGGCCTTCTCCAAAATTCCAGGTGCCTTGCATGGAACACAGCCTAGGCTTGAGTTGATCGCCAAATCCTCACGAGGAGTTAAATAATTCGTGATAACTCAACCTCAGGAAAACCCGCACAATGTGTTCATTGCGTCACAAAGGATCGAGCTCCATGGAACAGACCAAACGCGTCCTGGTGGTCGAGGACGACCTGCACATCGCCGACCTTATCTGCCTGCATCTGCGTGATGAGCAGTTCGAGGTGGTGCACTGCGCCGACGGCGACGAGGGCATGCGTCTGTTGCAGCAAGGAAGCTGGGACGCACTGATCCTCGACCTGATGCTGCCCGGCGTCGATGGCCTGGAAATCTGCCGCCGCGCCCGGGCCATGGCCCGTTACACACCGATCATCATCACCAGTGCGCGCTCCAGCGAAGTACATCGGATTCTGGGACTGGAGCTGGGCGCAGACGATTACCTGGCCAAACCCTTTTCCATGCTCGAGCTGGTGGCACGGGTCAAGGCACTGCTGCGACGGGTCGACGCCATGGCCCGCAATCTGAAAATGGATGCTGGCAGTCTGATCAGCGATGGCCTGTCCATCGACCCGATCACCCGTGAAGTCTCCCTCGACGGCCGGCGTCTTGACCTCACGCCACGGGAATTCGACCTGCTGTACTTCTTTGTCCGTCAGCCTGGCAAAGTCTTCTCGCGCATGGACCTGCTCAATGCGGTGTGGGGCTACAGCCACGAAGGCTATGAACACACGGTCAACACTCATATCAACCGCCTGCGGGCAAAGATCGAGGCCGATCCGGCGCAACCGGCGCGCATCCTCACGGTGTGGGGCCGTGGCTACAAATTCGCAGCAAGCGGAGAGCAGCCATGAGGCTGACCCTGACTCAACGCCTGTCCCTGGTGTTCGCCGTGCTGTTGCTGGTGTGCTGCGGTACCTCGGCGTGGATGCAGGTGCGCTCCAGTCAGATGCATGAACTGGAAGTGGTGCAAGGCTTGTCGCGGGATCTGGCGCAACACATTGCCCACGACACCGTGCTGATGGACCGCAATGGCCCGATGCCCAATGCGGTGCGCGAACTGTTCAGCCAGCTGATGCTGGTCAATCCCAGTGTCGAGGTCTATCTGCTGGACACAGGAGGCCGGATTGTCGGCAGCGCCGCGCCCGAAGGCCGGATACACAGGGAGCAGGTCGATCTGCTGCCAATCCAGCGCTTGCTCAAAGGCGAGGCATTGCCGATTCTCGGCGACGATCCACGCAGCGTCGATGGTCGCAAGGTGTTCAGCGCCGCGCCTTTGCGGGTCAACGGTCAGCCGGCCGGTTATCTGTACGTGGTGTTGCTCAGCGAAGCGCATGACCGCTTCGCCGAGCGCGGAGCCACCAGCGCCGCACTCAATACCGCGTTGTTGTCCATCGGACTGGTGGCGTTGCTGTGCCTGATTGCCGGCCTCACGGCATTCGCCCTGATCACCCGGCCATTGCGTCGCTTGACCGAGAAAGTCAGTCAGTTCGATATCAAMGGCGTTCCGACCGCTTCGCCCGAACCTGAGCCGGAGCCCATGGAAAAGGCCGCCAGCCACGATGAAATAGCCGTACTCGACGCAGCCTTCCGACAGATGCAAGCGCGCCTCGGTGAACAATGGCGCTCGCTGACCCGTCAGGATCAGGAGCGTCGCGAACTGGTGGCCAACATTTCCCACGACCTGCGCACACCGCTGGCCTCGCTGCACGGTTACCTGGAAACCCTTTCGCTCAAGGACGCCACCTTGTCCCCCGCCGACCGCCGTCGTTATCTGGGAATCGCCCTGGATCAAAGCCGCAAGGTCGGCGGCCTGGCGCAATCACTGCTGGAACTGGTGCGGCTGGAACACGGTTTCGTGCAACCGGTGCTGGAGCGTTTCTCCCTGACCGATCTGGTGCAGGACATTTTTCAGAAATTCGAACTCAGCGCCGAAGCGCGCCAGATTGAACTCAAGGCCACCTTCGCCCCCAACGTCGCCGTGGCCTGCGCCGACCTGGGGCTGATCGAGCGGGTGCTGACCAATTTGTTCGACAACGCCCTACGCCACACGCCCCCAGGCGGAGAAATCGAACTCAGCCTCCGCCCCCAAGGGTCTTTTATCGAAGTGACCGTCAGCGACACCGGTCCTGGCATCGCCCCCCCATTACGTGAAGGGCTGTTCCTGCGTCCATTCAACATTGGTGGCGCACGGCGCGATGGCGGGCTGGGATTGCGGATCGTGCACCGAATCCTGCAATTGCACGGTCGCGAGATCGAGCTGATTGATGTGCCGGGACGCGGCGCGACTTTTCGCTTCTCCTTACCGGTGGATGAGCAAACGGCGGAGCAATGGATGACTCGTTCGATGAATATGAATTCGACGGGGAAATAGTCGATAGCCTCGGCCATGGCAGCAGCTATTATCCGGACTCTTCATTCCCGGCACGGATGCTACGTAATGCTCAATACCCTGCAAAACACCCCGCTATGGGTTTATGCGATCTTTCTGCTGCTCTGTTACTACGGCGTCAAAGCCTTATCCCCAACCCATGAAAGCAAAACGTCGTTGCTTGTCACTCCACCGCTTTTGCTCGGCTGGTCGTTGTACTCGCTGAACCTGACGCTGAACCCTCAACTATCGATTGGCTGCTGGTTGGCCGCCGTCATTATGGGCAGCCTCACGGCACTGGTTGTATTTGCGCACAAGGGTATTGAGCTGGATGATCCGGAAACCGGGCTGATCGTGCCGGGCACGGTTAAAACACCGGTGCTCTACCTGCTGTTTTTTGCCGTGAACTATTACTTTGGCTATCAGGATGAGGTGCATCCGGAGTTCGCCGTCACTGTTGAGATGTTGCTGCTCAAGGCCACGGCGTCAGGTTTTGTCTGCGGATTGATCAGCGGGCGGGCGCTGAAACTTTATCGGGTGCTACTGACACTCCAGGCAAAACGCCCGCAGATGTCAGTCAGCTAAAAGCGCTCTCACCAAAAATGCAGACCAGCCACCGGTTCATCCGTGACAACGCAGCGCTGGTCCAATAGATTAGGCGGCCTGAAAAAGCCCCGTGCTTTCTCGCCTCTATCCAAGTTAAAGAAGTAGTGAAATTTCAATGTCCGATTCCAATACCGCTGAATCCGTAGTCACCTTGTCGTCCAAAGCGGAATACGAAAACTCCATCAATCTTTCACAACACGTGCCTCAGGCCAAGACCATCAGCGAGATGGTTCTGGACGCTTTTCAATCCACCCGGGAAAGCGACCAGATCCGCGAACTGCGCGCCGCGATTCGCCAGGCTCACGACAGCTTCGATGACGATAAAGCCTACGAATTGATGGGCGAACTCAAGCAATTGAAAGACGCCGAAGCGGCCGATATTGCCGCCCTGGAAGACCTGAGCAGCAAATTCCCGATCAGCCGCATTCTGTCCAGCTTCAAGGACGACCCGGCGTTCCAGGAAATCGTTTATGGCTTGGCGCTGAAAGTGCTGAACCAGACTCACCAAGCCATCAGCAACCCGAGCAGCGGCAAGAGCAAAGCGGCTCGCGCCAAAAAAGAAGTCGAAGTGTTCACCATCAGCAAGGACGGCATCAGCGTCACCCTGCCCCTGCGCACCCCGCGCTCGCGCCTGAACGTTGACCGTGAAGCGCTGGAATTCCTGGGCTTCACTTTCGTCGGCGAAGGTGAAGAAGCGGAGCTGGAAAGCGAGACGTTCCTGGACAATGCCGGGGCCGAACAACCGGTCAACCGAAAAAACATCATCACCGCGCTGCAGCAGCAGACCGCGTTCGACGGTTACAGCATCGCCGCGCAGTAACGCTAAACGCTGCACACAAAAATCCCCGCCATCAAGCGGGGATTTTTATTGCCTGTACACCAATCGTGATTAAACGAAAAAGCCCCGCCCTTCTCACGAAGGGCGGGGCTTTTCTTTACAACATCCGACGCTTAAGGCGCGTACGTCAGCAACAACTCGCTCGGCACTTTGAAGTCCAAAGACATCATCACGCTCAACGCGGTAATGGTGAAGATCGAGAACACGAACAGCTTGCGTGCCCAGACCGTGTCATCCACTGCCTTGTAGCCGGTCCAGGCCATGTACAGCCAGTACATGCCCATGGCCGCGGCGACGGCGAGGTAGCTCATGCCGGCGTAGCCGCTGAAGGTCAGCATCAAGGTCGCCACGAGGAAGGCCAGGATGTAGAGCAGGATGTGTTTCTTGGCCACTTCAATGCCGCGCTTCACTGGCAGCACCGGAATCGATGCGGCCAGGTAATCGTTGAAGCGGAAGATTGCGATGGCGTAGGAATGCGGCATCTGCCACAGGCTGAACATCACCAGCAACGTCAGTGCGGCCATGTCGAAGTTATTGCTGACCGCGACGTAACCGATCACCGGTGGCATCGCCCCCGACAGACTGCCCACCAGCGTGCCGTGAACCGACTTGCGCTTGAGGTACAGGCTGTAGAAGCCGACGTAGATGACAAAACCGATCACCGCGAACAACGCGGCCAACGGGTTGGCCACCTTGTACAACAACGCAACGCCGGCGACACCCAGGACGGTCGCATAAGCCAGGGCCAGTTTCAGGGAGATCAAGCCCTGGACCAGCACCCGGTTCTTGGTGCGTTCCATCTTCAGGTCGATGTCGCGGTCGATGCAGTTGTTGAACACGCAACCGGAAGCCACGACCAGGGACGTGCCGATCATCGCGGCCAGGAAAATGGCCAGATCGACATGCCCTTTGGAGGCCAGGAAAAATCCGCCTGCCACAGAAAGCACGTTACCGAAAATGATCCCCGGTTTGGTGATTTGGATAAAGTGCTTAAAGGACATCCGGACTTACCTCACTTCGCCATCATGTTGGTGTGGATGCTGAACATGATCCACAGCGACAGGCCAACCAGCAGGACAATCACGATCGCGGCGAAAACAAACGCAATCACGTTGTTACGCTGCGCGGCGGAACGGTCGAGGTGGAGGAAGTACACCAGGTGCACCAGCACCTGGATAACGGCGAAAGCCAGTACGATCCACAGGGTCAGCGACTTCGGCAGCGACGGGTACATCACCAGACCGAACGGGATCAGGGTCAGGATTACCGACAGGACGAAGCCAATGACGTAGGACTTGACGCTGCCGTGACCGGCGTCGTCATGAGAGTGCGCGTTAGCCATTTACATAGTCCCCATCAGATAAACAACGGTGAATACGCAGATCCACACCACGTCCAGGAAGTGCCAGAACAGGCTCAGGCAGCTCAGACGGGTCTTGTTGGTCGCCGTCAGGCCTTTTTTCTGCACCTGGTACATCATGATCGCCATCCAGATCAGACCGCTGGTCACGTGCAGACCGTGGGTGCCGACCAGGGTGAAGAACCCGGACAGGAAGCCCGAACGGTTAGGGCCATAGCCCTCGGAGATCAGCATGTGGAACTCGTTGATCTCCATGCCGATGAAGCCGGCACCGAACAGGAAGGTCAGGGCCAGCCAGCCCAGGACCTGCTTCTTGTTGCCACGGAAGAACGCCAGCATGGCGAAGCCGTAGGTGATCGAACTGAACAGCAGCAGAGCGGTTTCGCCCAGTACGTATGGCAGTTCGAAGATGTCGTGGCCCGACGGGCCACCCGCTACGTTGTTAACCAGTACCGCGTACGCTGCGAAGATCGACGCAAACAGAATGCAGTCGGTCATCAGGTAGAGCCAGAAACCGAATACGGTCATCTCGCCCGAGTCGTGGTGATGGTCATCATGCCCATGTCCATCGACATGGGTGTGTCCAGCATTGGTCACTAAGTTCGACATGGTTTAAGCCTGTTCCAACGAGGTTTCAACACGGGTGGTGGTGGCTGGGACTTTCCCGGCTGCTACCAGACGCTTGTGCTGCTCGGCTTCGATGCGCTCGATCACGTCGACCGGCACGTAGTAGCCTTGATCATCACGGGCCGCGTGGATCGCGAAGTAGATCACGGTGCCTGCCAGGCTGGCTATTGCCAACCACCAGATGTGCCAGATCATCGCGAAACCGAATACGGTCAACAGTGCGCCCATGACCACACCGGTCGCGGTGTTGTTTGGCATGTGGATCGGCTCGTACTTGGTCGGAGCCTTGTACGCGGTGCCGTTTTCCTTGGCTTCGGTGAACGGGTCGACAACGTCGGCTTTTGGCAGCACGGCGAAGTTGTAGAACGGAGGTGGCGAGGAGGTCGACCATTCCAGGGTGTGGGCATTCCATGGGTCGCCGTGCTCGCACATGTTCTGCGGCAGCTTGCGGTCACGGATACTCACGTACAGCTGGATCAGCTGGCAGGCGATACCCGCAGCGATCATCACCGCACCGAACATGGCAACGTACAGGTACGGCACCCACTCAGGGTTGGTGGTGGCGTTCAGACGACGGGTCATACCCATGAAGCCCAGTACATAGAGCGGCATGAACGCGACGAAGAAGCCGGAGATCCAGAACCAGAATGCTGCCTTGCCCCAGCCTTCGTGCAGCTTGAAGCCGAACGCTTTCGGGAAGTAGAAGGCGAAGCCTGCGATGTAACCGAATACCGCGCCGCCGATGATCACGTTGTGGAAGTGCGCGATCACGAACAGGCTGTTGTGCAGTACGAAGTCAGCACCCGGGATGGCCAGCAGTACGCCGGTCATGCCGCCGATGGCGAAGGTCACCATGAAGCCCAGGGTCCACATCACCTGGCTGGTGAAGCGCAGACGGCCCTGGTAGATGGTGAACAGCCAGTTGAACAGCTTCACACCCGTCGGGATGGAAATCAGCATCGTCGCCAGACCGAAGAAGGCGTTGACGCTGGCACCCGAACCCATGGTGAAGAAGTGGTGCAGCCAAACCATGAAGCCCAGGATCGAGATCGCGCCCGAAGCGTAGATCATCGAATGGTGGCCGAACAGCTTCTTGCCGGTGAAGGTCGAGATGACTTCGGAGAAGATACCGAACGCCGGCAGGATCAGGATGTAAACCTCAGGGTGACCCCAAGCCCAGAACAGGTTGACGTACATCATCGGATTACCACCAAGTTCATTGGTGAAAATGTGGAAATCCATGTAACGGTCAAGCGTCAGCAAAGCCAGGGTAGCGGTCAGGATCGGGAACGAAGCCACGATCAGGACGTTGGCCCAGGTGCAGGTCCAGGTGAAGATCGGCATGTCCATCAGCTTCATGCCAGGGGTACGCATTTTCAGCACGGTGGCCAGGAAGTTGACCCCCGTCAGCGTCGTACCTAGCCCGGATAGCTGCAGCGCCCAGATGTAGTAATCCATCCCCACGCCCGGACTGTATTGCAGACCCGACAGCGGCGGATAGGCAACCCAACCAGTCTTGGCGAATTCGCCTACGCCCAGGGACAGGTTGATCAGCACCACGCCGGAAACCAGCAGCCAGAAGCTCAGGGAGTTCAGGAACGGGAAGGCAACGTCACGCGCGCCGATCTGCAACGGCACTGCAAGGTTCATCAGGCCGGTGAAGAATGGCATCGCCATGAAAATGATCATGATCACACCGTGGGCGGTGAAGATCTGGTCATAGTGTTCAGGTGGCAGGTAGCCAGGCGAACCCTCGGTGGCCATGGCCAATTGGGTACGCATCATGATGGCGTCGGCAAAGCCACGCAGCAGCATGACCATGGCGACGACGATGTACATCACGCCGATTTTCTTGTGGTCGACCGAGGTCAACCACTCGGTCCACAAATAGGTCCACTTCTTGAAGTAGGTGATTGCAGCGAACAGTGCCAGACCACCGAGCGCGATCATGGCGATGGTCACCATTACGATCGGTTCGTGGAACGGGACCGCTTCCCAACTTAATTTACCAAACATCGTTTACTCCTCTGCCCCGGCAGCTGAATGCGAACTCATGTCCATTCCTTCCATGGCGGCCACTTCGTGCTCTTTCTTCTCGTGGTGCACTGGCTTGCCCGGTTTCATGCCTTCGTACTTGTCGACGATGATCTGGAACAGGTTCGGCGTGACCGAGGAGTAAAGCTCGACTGGGTTGTTCTGGCTTTGTTTGGACAGGGCTGCGTATTCAGCTTGTTCAAGCTGTTTAGGTGCCTTTTTGACTTCGCTTACCCAGGCGTCGAAATCTTCCTGAGAAGTGGCGATAGCTTTGAATTTCATGCCGGTGAAACCCGCGCCGCTGTAGTTGGCGGAGATACCGTCCATTTCAGCGTTCTGGTTGGCGATCAGGTGCAGTTTGGTCTGCATGCCCGCCATCGCGTAGATCTGACCGCCCAGAGCAGGGATGAAGAACGAGTTCATCACGGCGTCGGAAGTGATCTTGAAGTTGATCGGGGTGTGCGCCGGGAACACGATCTTGTTGACCGTGGCGATGCCTTGTTCCGGGTAGATGAACAGCCACTTCCAGTCCAGCGCGACCACTTCAATGGTGACCGGCTTGACGTCGGATTCCAGCGGCTTGTAAGGATCCAGTGCGTGGGTCGACTTGTAGGTGACGTAACCCAGGGCAATGATGATCAGTACCGGAATAGTCCACACCGCGATTTCGATCTTGGTGGAGTGGGACCATTTTGGCGTGTAGACGGCGTCCTGGTTGGAAGCGCGGTATTTCCAGGCGAACAGGAACGTCATGACGATGACCGGCACGACGACCAACAGCATCAGCAGCGTTGCGGTGATGATCAGGTTTCGCTCATCCAGGCCGACCTGGCCCTTGGGATCGAGCAAGGTCATGTTGCAGCCTCCCAGCAACAACGTGCCGAGCAGCGGCAATAAGCCTAGTAGTCTGGGGTACCTGTTTTTACTCATCTCACGACCTCTAAAGCAGCTTGCGCAATGCAGTTGGGTTTTGATCGCCAACACTTCACCCTGCCAAGGGTTGGCATTTTTCTTGGATTGAATAAGGGCCTGCCCGTCGCGCGTCAGACGCGGTTCGACAATTGCTGGGCCTGCGGTGTGTTCTTATTCGAATTCGTGGTCAAGGGCCTTGTTACAGACCAATTCCATTTGGTGCGGATCGTCGGAAGGCACCGACAATGGGGGGTCGCATGAAGCCATCAGGCTTCTCGACGCCCTGTTCTACTCATAAGCCTGAGTCAGGATGAGCAGTGCCGGGAATTCAGTGCGGGCGATTGTAGATATGTAGCGATTCATAAACCATGTCTCATCCCGAAATAATTTTTATCCGTTCCAGCAACAATCATTCACGGTTTTTGCAAAAGTGGGCCATGGTATCGAAATTAATTCTCAACAAAAACACCAAAAAATGTAGGTGTACCGCGCGAAGTTCAGACAGCTTCCTGGGCTCTGCGCTCGCCTCAGACCCTGCTCTACCCCCTATGTGACAAGGGCTTTGGCCATTCGCCAGCCCCTGTTAAAACTGCCTGTTTCGGCTGATTGGCACCGAAAGCGGCAATGGCTTGCAGAGCCTGTTTTGGGTACCTTGAGGTGTCCCGATTCCATGTCTTGAAATGACTTGCGACACTCGAGCTGTGACAACATGTCGCACACATGCCGCATCCATAATTGTCGCGCATCAAGGTCTTTTCATTTGAGCTTTGAACATGCAAAACGCCCCGGCCTCTGAACGAGGACCGGGGCGTTTTTTGTTTCCTGCAACGGTGTGGCGGACGGTCTCAGCGCAGGGCTTTGCGGTTACGCCAAGTGAGCAGCGGCACCAGCACCACGACCAGCACGAACGCCGTCAGCGCCCACTGTGCCAGGGACAAACCAAGGATCGGCGGGTACGGCGTGGAGCAGAAACCGTCGACCTGGAAGCCCAGCGGGAAGATCTTCGCCAGCGGCAGGCCGTCGACGATCGGTTGCAGCACATCGATGCCACAGCTGACTTCCGGGTACAGCTGGGTATAGACGTGATGCCCGGCCACCCCGACGCCTGCGATGGCGCTGATCACCACCAACGCCTCGAACAGCGTGATGCTGCGGCGGGTGCGCATCGCTGCGCCGATAAACGCGAAGAGCGCGATCAGCAACAATGCGTAGCGCTGCAAGATGCACAGCGGGCACGGCGCCTCGCCCAGCACCACTTGCATGTACAGCGCGCCACCGATCAGCGCCAGGCAGATGATGCCCAGCAACACCAGATAGCGCCGTTCACGTCCCAACCGCATTGTTTCCTCGCTCATCGCGTTTCCCTTCTGTGTCCGTGGATCAGCTCGCCGGCGGCTGCGCTTGCAGCTGCTGCATCAGGCTGATGTTGTCTTCGATATGCCAATTGGCCGCGATGCGACCGTTGTCGATCTGATAGATATCGGTTGCCCGGAAGTCTACACGCTGACCCTGACCTTTGAGAGCCTTGAACGGGCCGGTGAAGTGCCCACGAAAGTGCAAATGCACCACCACCCGATCACCGGCAATGATCATTTGTTCGATCTCGCAGCTCAGGTCCGGCACCGCCGTGCGAAAGAACTTCGACGCCAGCAGCGGCCCGGTCGGCCCCTGAACCCGGCCTTCTGGCGGGGTCTTGTCGACGAACTGCTCTGACAATGCAGCCTTGGCCAACGCCTCCTCCCCGGTGTTCCAGAAGCTGCCATAGCGCCGGGCGGCCAATTCCATGGAATCGCGCTGCGCCTTGGACAGGCTCTGATCGACAATCAGGCTCTTGGGCTGGAGCAAGGTCGGTTCGGCAGAGGCAAACGGACTCGCCAGCAGCGCAGCGGTCAGGCTGAAGCCGGCCAGGGTTAAACGGCGGGAGATAGTGATGTGAGTCATGGGGCGATCCTGATCATGTAAACGAACGAGCGCCTATCATCAGCATCGGGGAATAAACGATAAACCGGTTAAGAACGGATTAACCTTTAAGCGTTTTTTACGAATCGGGACCGAGGTGAAGCTTGCCCGTGAAGAAAGCGACTCGGTCCCCCGACCGAGTCGCCGCAACTGCTTACTCCAACGCCGCAGCCGGCCCGAAGAACTCGTAACGGCTTTGCTTCTCCGGCACACCCAAGGCCTTGAGGTGACGCTTGATCGCCGCCATGAAGCCTTTAGGCCCCAGGAAGTAAGCATCCACATCGCGTTGCTGCGGCAACCACTCGCCGAGTTGCTCCTGGCTCAGCAGGCCAACCTTGTCCGCCGCCGGGCTGACGCCATCGTCTTCGGCGTAGCAATAGAAACGCTTGAGCTGCGGATGACGCTCGGCCAGCCCGTCGATCCAGTCGCGGAAGGCATGCACGCTGCCGTTGCGCGCACAGTGAATAAAATGCACCGGCCGCTCGGTCGCCAGCGCCGCTTCGAGCATTGCCAGCGTCGGGGTGATGCCGACACCGCCACTGATCAGCACCAATGGTTTGTCGCTGGYGGTCAGGGTGAAGTCGCCCGCTGGCGGGAACAGCATGATGCTCGCGCCGACGTGCAGTTGATCGTGCAAATGGTTGGAGGCGCGGCCACCGGTTTCGCGCTTGACGCTGATGCGGTACTGGCCCTTGTTGGCCAGCGCCGACAGCGAATAATTACGCCGGATTTCTTCGCCGTCGAGGATCAGTTTCATGCCGATGTACTGGCCGGGCTCGGCCGCGAGAATCGGCCCTTTATCCGCCGGTTCGAAGTAGAACGAAGTGATTTCCGAGCTTTCCTCGACCTTGGCCGCCACGATGAATTCCCGCGCGCCGCGCCAGCCGCCCGGTGCCTGGGCTTTCTGGTCGTAGATACTGGCTTCGGCACCGATCAGGATTTCGGCCAGTTGGTTGTAGGCCGCGCCCCAGGCGCTCATCACTTCAGGCGTGGCAATTTCGTCGCCCAGTACTTCAGAGATGGCTCGCAACAGGCAGCTGCCCACGATCGGGTAATGTTCCGGGAGGATTTGCAGGGCCACGTGCTTGTTGATGATCTTGGCCACCAGGTCGCCCAACTGATCGAGCTGGTCGATGTGCCGCGCGTACATCAATACACCGTTGGCCAAGGCGCGAGGCTGATCGCCGCTGGCCTGGTGGGCCTGGTTGAACAGCGGGCGGACTTCCGGGTATTCGGAGAGCATCATGCGGTAGAAGTGAGTGATCAATGCCTCGCCACCGCTTTCCAGCAGCGGTACGGTGGACTTGACGATGGCACGGTCTTGAACGCTAAGCATAAGAGCAACTCCTGGGCTTTATATGAATACCCTTTGCTTATCAGTTTCCATGCCAACAATTAAAACCTTATAAATCAAACAATTAAAAACAATGTAGTCATATCAACACTCATCGTTTTATAGTCATAGCGACTACACGGAGTCATTATGACTGCAAAATTACTGCTCACGACCCTGCTGCCCCTGGTCTCCGACCTGTCCCGCGAGCTGCCCGAAGGCGAGCGCTATCGGCGCCTGCTCGAAGCCATGCGCGCCCTGCTCCCTTGCGATGCCGCCGCCCTGCTGCGACTCGACGGCGAATGGCTGGTGCCGCTGGCTGTGGACGGGTTGAGCACCGACACCCTCGGCCGCCGCTTCAAGGTCAGCGAACACCCGCGCTTCGAAGCGCTGCTCAGCAGCCCCGGCCCGACCCGCTTCGCCGCCGACAGCGACTTGCCCGATCCTTATGACGGCCTGGTCGATGGCCTGCACGAGCATTTGGAAGTCCACGACTGCATGGGCTGCCCGCTGTTTATCGACGAGCGCCCGTGGGGCCTGCTGACCCTCGACGCCCTCGACCCTGAGCGCTTCGAGCCGATCGAACTGGATGCCCTGCAAGCCTTCGCCAGCCTCGCCGCCGCCACCGTAAACGCCGCCGAGCGCATCGAACGGCTGGCCAATCGCGCCGAAGACGAACATCAGCGCGCCGAGGTTTACCGTCAGGCCAGCGGCCAGCAGAACCGCGAAATGATTGGCCAGAGCAAGACCTACAAACGCCTGGTTGAAGAAATCAACCTTGTGGGCGGCAGCGATCTCACTGTGTTGATCACCGGGGAAACCGGGGTCGGTAAAGAGCTGGTGGCCCAAGCCATCCACGCCGCGTCGCCCCGGGCCGACAAACCTATCATCAGCCTCAACTGCGCCGCCCTGCCGGACACCCTGGTGGAGAGCGAACTGTTCGGCCACGTGCGCGGTGCTTTCACCGGGGCGACGAACGATCGTCGCGGCAAGTTCGAACTGGCCAACGGCGGCACGTTGTTCCTCGATGAAGTGGGCGAACTGTCGCTGGCGGTGCAGGCCAAATTACTGAGGGTGCTGCAGAGCGGGCAATTGCAGCGGCTGGGGTCGGACAAGGAGCATCAGGTCGACGTGCGGCTGATCGCAGCGACCAACCGCGACCTGGCCGAGGAAGTACGCAGCGGCCGCTACCGCGCCGACTTCTATCATCGCCTGAGCGTTTACCCGTTGCTGGTGCCCGCATTGCGGGATCGCGGTCGGGATGTGCTGTTGCTCAGCGGCTACTTCCTGGAACAAAACCGCTCACGCATGGGCCTCAACAGCCTGCGTCTGACCAGCGATGCCCAAGCGGCGTTGTTGGGGTATGGTTGGCCGGGGAACGTGCGGGAACTGGAGCACTTGATTGGCCGCAGCGCGTTGAAGGCGCTGGGTAATTGCACGCAACGGCCGAAGATTCTCAGCTTGAGCGCGGCGGATCTGGATTTGCCCAATAGCGGCGTAGAACAGGCAGCGGAACCCGTGGTCGCTGCGCCGGTAGCTGAGTTGATTCCAGGGGATTTGCGTGAAGCCACTGAGCACTATCAGCGCCAACTGATCAGCGCTTGCCTGGAACGGCACCACCACAACTGGGCCAGCGCGGCGCGGGAGTTGGGCCTGGATCGGGCGAACCTGGGGCGAATGGCCAAGCGGTTGGGCATGAAATAGTTTCACCAGAATGAAGTAATACCCTTGTGGCGAGGGAGCTTGCTCCCGTTCGGCCGCGAAGCGGTCGTGAATTCAGCGATGGAGTTCTATCTGGAAAAATCAGGGACCGCTTCGCGCTCCAACGGGGGCAAGCCCCCTCGCCACAGGTAAGCTCCCTCCCACAGGGGTCACCGTTTGGCTGGCAATAGGCATTTCCCCTAAAGCCAGCCCCCAACAAGTCGATAACCCGGCATCGATAGCTGTTGGCGATGCTCATAATCGCCTCACCTTTTCCACAGAAGGTTTTTATGTCTTCCAACAAAGCCCGCGCAGATTCACTTTCGCTTCTGCTGTTTACCTTGCGCAGCGGCAAGCTGATGGCGATCAACCTGCTGAAAGTCAGCGAAATCATCCCCTGCCCGCCGCTGACCAAGCTGCCGGAGTCGCATCCCCACGTCAAAGGCATTGCCACTCTGCGCGGCGCGTCGTTGTCGGTGATCGACCTGAGCCGCGCCATCGGCGAACGACCGCTGGAAGACCCAAACGGTGGCTGTCTGATCGTCACCGACGTCAGCCGCTCCAAGCAGGGCCTGCACGTTCAGGCGGTGAGCAAGATCGTCCACTGCCTGACCACCGACATCCGTCCACCCCCCTTCGGCTCTGGCGGCGTGCGCTCGTACATCACCGGCGTGACGTCGGTCGACGGTACGCTGGTGCAGGTGCTGGACATCGAAAAGGTCATCCACGGCATTGCGCCGGCGCAGATCGAAATGGCCCCGACCGAACTGAGCATGGAAGAGGCTGAAGTACTGGGCAATGCGCGAATTCTGGTGGTCGATGACAGCCAGGTCGCACTGCAACAATCGGTGCACACCCTGCGCAACCTCGGCCTGCAATGCCACACCGCCCGCAGCGCCAAGGAAGCCATCGACTGCCTGCTGGACCTGCAAGGCACCGCCCAGCAGATCAACCTGATCGTCTCGGACATCGAAATGTCGGAGATGGACGGCTATGCCTTCACCCGCACCTTGCGCGAAACCCCGGACTTCTCGCACCTCTACGTGTTGCTGCACACCTCGCTGGACAGCGCGATGAACAGCGAGAAGGCTCGACTGGCCGGGGCCAACGGGGTGCTGACCAAGTTCTCCTCGCCAGAACTGACCAAGTGCCTGATCGAGGCGGCCAGGGTCGTCGCCGAACAAGGTCACTGAGTGTGGCCGAGGACTTTTGTTTTCTGATGCGGCGCAACCTCGCCGAGGGTGTGCCGCCTTTCACTTGGCCAAACGACATTGAGTTGACCGAGTACCGTCCCGAACTCGCCGAAGCCGTTCATCACTTGATGGAACTGGGTTATCGGGAAGGCGGCGGTCGCGTGCCGGCGCTGGAAGTCTGGCAACAGCGTTTCGAAACCGATCCTGAATACGATCCTACCCTGTGCTTCATCGCTCTGGATGCCGAAGGCATCGTCGGCGTCGCCCAGTGCTGGACCAGTGCCTACATCAAGGACTTGGTGGTGCACCCGCGTGCTCGAGGCCTCGGACTTGGCCGTGCGCTGCTGCTCCATGCTTTCAAGGTGTTTGCGCAGCGCCGCGAAGGTTTTGTGGATTTGAAGGTGCGGGAAGACAACCTTCGGGCGCGGGGTTTGTATGAAAGTGCCGGGATGTATGTGGTCCGCCGGGAGCTGGTTCCAGTCTGAGACCGCCTTCGCGGGCAAGCCTCGCTCCTACAGATTCGATGTGATCGACGCATGACCTGTAGGAGCGAGGCTTGCCCGCGAAGAGGCCCGCACAACCGACATCAAACCATCAGGCATACTCCGACCTTGACCACTACACGCCAAGGATGCCTGATCATGAAAGCCACCACCCTGACCTTCCTCTGTCTCACCACCCTCGCCGCCCATGCCCACGCCTCCAGCCCCGATGCCTGGGCCGCCTTCGACAGAGCCGTGCTCGCCAGTTGCACCAAGGCCAGCGGCCTGAAAAAACCCCAACCCGTCGGCAACGCCGCGCAGTTCGATGACCGGGTCGGTTATACCGCGCTCCTGCTGCAAGGCCAGTACCCGCAAAAACACATGAAAGGCCAGCAAGGCACCGAGCTGTGCCTCTACAACAAGAAAAGCAAAACCGCTTACATCACCGAATGGGACTCCATCCGTCCAACCACAAAAGCGCAGTGAATGGCGCATAACTTGCTTTGGCACAGGCCTTTGCGGTGGCTTTCTGTCGCCGTTTCATGCCCTCACAGGTCACTGGCCCTTCAATGAATACACCGTTTTCCTGCGTCGGTTGTGGCAAATGCTGCAACGACCACCATGTTCCCCTGACACTGGCCGAAGCCCGCATGTGGGCGGCAGATGGCGGCCAGGTGATCGTGCTGGTGGAAGCCTTTCTCGCCAACGGCCTGGGCCTGCCAACACAACAACGCGAACACGCCGAACGCCGTTCGGCGCTGGTTCGCAGTGGCACTTGCGAAGCGCACGTGGCGATCACCTTTGCCGCCTACAACGTCGGCCCCTGCCGGAATCTTGACGAAGACAACCTCTGCAGCATCTACGAACGCCGACCGCTGGTTTGCCGCATCTATCCAATGGAAATCAACCCGCACATCCCGCTCAACCCGGCAGCAAAGGATTGCCCGCCCGAGTCATGGGACAAAGGCCCGGATCTGATTGTTGGCGGTGAACTGGTCGATCAGGAACTGGCAGGATTGATCCAGCGCTCCCGCCAGGCGGATCGCGACGAGATTCAGGCCAAGGATGCGATTTGCGCGCTATTGGGGATTCGAACGACAGCGCTGAAAGGCGATGGGTTTACCGCATATCTGCCGGACATGACCGCGTTTGCCATGGTGATCGATCAGGTGGCGCAGCAATCGCAGGCCGGGTCGGGCGGAGAATGGCTGTTTCATGTGTCTGGCGATGATATCGCCGGGCAAGTGCTGGCGGCCGGGGCGCAGGTGGTGACTGAAGCGCCGCTGAATTATGCGTTTATTTCGTTGCGGGCAGCGTAAACGCCAAACCGCTGCGCAGCATCCGTGCGCAGCGGTTCTTTTACTTTAGCGAGCAGCAACCGCCAGGCATTCGACTTCCACGCGCGCATCCAGCACCAGTTTTTTGCCAGCGAATGTCGTGCGAGCAGGCAAACGGTCCGCCGGAAAATAGCGGCTATACACCGTATTCATCGCAGCAAAATCATTGATGTCTGCAAGGATGACCGTGCATTTGACCAGCTGAGACAACGTCGAACCACTGCGGTGTAATGCGGCTTGCAGATTCTCCATGGTCTGGGTCATCTGCGGGGCAATCCCGCCCTTGACCAACTCGCCATCGGAGCCCGTCCCGAGCACGCCGGACAGATAGAGGGTGGTGCCGGCTTGCACCGCTTCGGAGAATGGCAAGCCTCCTTCAGCAGGGAAATAGCGTGGCGAATCTGGCACGGTGGGCGGTAGGTAGCGCCCGGTAATCGCCTGGTACTGGCCATTCTGCTTGAGACGCTCAAGGGCCGCATTCAGCTCATCGCGCAAGGCGGTGTCGGATTTTCGCACAGCCATCGCCACGCCACTGCCCAGCATGGGGTCCTTGAGCGCAGGCCCGGCAAAATCAAATCCTTGCCCCTGAGGCTGACTTAAAAACGCCTGGGTGATTTCAATCGAGTCTTGCAGGGTCGCGTCGATCTCACCCGCCAGCAGGCTGGCTATCAGTTGACTGTTGAAATGAAAACTGCGCACCGTCACTCCCGCCGGAGCCCAACGGGACTTGGCGAACGCCTCACGGCTGGTACCTGTCAGAACGCCGACACGCTTGCCTTTGAGCGATTGCGCATCCGGCTGCAGATTCGCCCCTGTACGCGCCACCAGACGGCTGTTCAAGGGATAAAGATTATCGGTGAAGTCGAGCCGTTCTCGACGCGCCGGCGTTGCCGTCATGGGCATGATCACATCGAAATGGTTGGCCTCCAGGGCCGGGATATTGGTGGCGTAATCCTGATCAACCCAGACACAGCGTTTTTTGAGTTCGGTACATAGCGCATTACCCAGTTCGATGTTCAATCCGACCAGCTCACCTTTGTCGTTGCGACTCTCGAAGGGGGGAACCAGGGCCTCGACCCCGAAACGGATCTGTGGATTGGCCGCAGACGAAACACAGCCGGCGGTCAGGACCACCAGCGGCAACAGGGAGAAGATTTTTACCAAAGGCATTTCGGTGACCGTCATCAAGCATTCAGGGACATGAATCTTTGATGAGTGGTCACCGACTTCCCAGAGGACAAATCGCTCATCCTTGTGGGAATTGTCTCAATGACAGAAGGAACTGCTACCGACAAAAAACGCCTGGCGGTCAGCGTTTGCCCATCGAACGACGAGTGCCAGGAGGCGCTGCGCCCGGGGTCTTGGTGTGGCCGTTCTTGGCGCCATTCTTGTACCAAGGCTGGCTGGCGCTCTTCGCGCCGGCCAGTTCCCCCGGCTTGAACGGAAACTTGAACGCCGGGATCGCCGCTTTGGTTTCGCTGTCGGCGCTGGAGTCGACGCTGTCGGGCAGGTCTGCCTGGTCGTCGCGCAAAGCGTCGGCAACCGGCGGTTGTGTCGGGGAAGTCATGAAAGCTCCGGGTGATGCTAAAGAGTCGGGCCCGGTAGGCGAGCCGCGAAAGGCGGCAGTATACCTGTGTCGGAGGCTGCAGGCTGCAGCTGGTCAGTCGGGTTTTGTGCCGACTGACCAACCGCCATCGCAAGCCTGCTCGCGATGAACGATAACGCGGTCTACGCCGGATCGACGTTATCCAGCGCCCGGTTCACCGCCAACTCCGCCAGCATGATGCTCTGTTGAATCGCCAGCGCCGTGTAGCGCTGCGGGGCGGTCAGGTCGTTGGCGAAATCGCTGGCCAGGACACTCGCCGTGGCTAACGATTCGTAGGCGTGGGCCAAGAGGCTTTCGGTATCCATATTCGGGGCGACGATGAACATGGTGCTGGGGCGGCGTTTTTTTTCGGTGTAGGGCGTTGGGGGATCGAGGTAGTAGTCGAGCGCGCGTTTTATGGCTTCGCGGTCTTTGAGTAATTCTTCGGCGTGCGAGGCTTCGGCGTTGGGGGTGGTGGTGTTGAAGGGTGGATCGGGGATTAACTTATCCATGAAAACTCCTGCTGGGATGGGTGCCACCACTCGCCGGATCTCAAGCGACGAAGAGGTGGCAGCTATGTGCAGAGTGAGATCCACCGGTAGCAGGCAACCGGCCAGACCGAAGTCTGCCCGCACACAGCTGCCATAACGCATTTACAGGCAGCGGATAAGCTGGCGCCAATTATGGTGGTATTGGCGCTAGATGCATACTAATTGCCGGGGATCTCACGCCCGGTCGCTGAATTTGCAGCGACAGCCAAAGACTAGAGAGCCCGCTTCCGACGGACAACCTGAAAGATACGTGGGAAAGGTCTGCGTTCAGGCACATCCATTAAACATTCAAAAGCGGAACGCGGAGCGTCCCTGGCGGCATTCCCACGCGGGAGCGTGGGAACGATCATGCAGGTACAGACGAAAGAGATTGGTCGGCTGTCAGGCCGCCTTCACGAACAAGCCCCCCACTATTGAACGGTGCACACCCGCCCCTCGCCACTCAACAGGCCGAGCGTTAGCTCGCCTGCCGCTTTTGATCTTGATTCACCCGCCCCTTCGGGAGGCTGAGTGGAGGTGTTCATCTGGGGATTGGCGCGCAGCGCCGTTCGACGCAGTCGAACACATCGCATGTAGGTTGAAGCGAAGCCAACC
>NZ_JBFTML010000061.1:0-28967 GCF_056396925.1 Pseudomonas sp. 05N433
GTTCTCGAAATTGCCACCGGTGGCACCGGTGATCGTGGTGCTGACGGTGCTGCCGTTGTTGTAGACGTCGTTGGCCGGGGTTTCGACGTTCACGGAGCCGGTGGTTTTTCCGGCTTCGATGGTGATGGTCGAGCCGTTGGACAGGGTCACGGTGACCGGCGTCTGCGCCGGGTTGGTCAGGGTCGCGGTGTAGGTGATCTGGCCACCTTCAGTGACGCTTGAACCCGCTGTCAGCGTAACGGTAGTGGTGTCGACGGTGTCGGTGACCTGGGTCACGGCCGGAGCAGTCGGCGGGGTGACCACGATACCGCTGCCACCCGTGGTGCCAGTGACGGTCACGTCGATTTGGGTCGGATCGTTATAAACAGTGTCGTTCGGCGCCAGAGGAACGTTGACGGTACCGGTAGTCTGGCCGGCTGTGATCACGATCACCGCGCCGTTGGACAGGGTGATGGTCAGGTCGGTCAGCGGTGCCTGGGTCAGGGTCGCGGTGTAAACCAGTACACCACCGGCCTCGGTGATGGTCGGCGTGGCGCTCAGGCTCAGGGTCGATTCGCGCAGAGCATTGGAGCTGGTATTGGCGGTCTGGCCGCCAGTGGTGTTTTGTGTTGCCAAAGCCGCAGTGGCGAGGCCTGCGGTAGGGAAGCCAATGGTCGGGTCGACCCGGGCAGCGGTTGCCTCCAGAGCCACGAAGCTGTGGCCGCCACCGGCAGAGCCGCCCGCGCTTGCGGCGGTCGGGCCGGCAGCAGTGGCTTCAAGCGCGGTGGTTGGGTCGGCTCCGGCAGCGATGGCTTGCTGCAGTTCGTCAACTGATGGCGCCGCTTGTGCAGTGGCTTGTGCAAGGTCGGTGCTGGAGTCCGGATTGCTGCCACTCCACTGAGTGTCGCGGCCCAGGTCCAGGGTCCGCCCGTCAGCCAGTTCAAGGGTAATGGCGCCGGCGGCACCGGTGTCCACTTGGTCGCCCGCAAACAACCGGTCGCCTTCAACGAGTACGCGGCGGATGCCCTCTGGGGACACCGCGAAAACCTGACCAACAATGCTTTTGACGATGGCAACAACACTGCTCATTGAAGACTCTCCGGGTGTCACGTTCAGTTGACTTCCATGAACCGCTCGGGCGCGTTCGCCGATCGGGGCTGGACGTTCTTACAAAATTCGATACATAGCTTTGACGCGCAACCGTCAATAATTTGGCTATATTTTTTCGAAATTAACTTTATGCCAAACTATTGACCTTATGGGAGTCATCCTAAACAATCGTCAAGGTAATGTCACATTGATATTTAAGCGGCGACCTGTCCTACAGTGTGTGATCCAGTTCCGATTTTGAACTTTCCGACATACGGTCATTCCGGTTGCCACCATGCGATGCAGCGCCATGTTCTGCAGTGATTCAAGACAAGAAGTCCCGGGAAATTCCAACTATGCGTTTGCACCTGTTCAAGGTTCTACCCTTCGCCTTTGCCGCCAGCGTTGTTCAGGCGCAAACCCTTCCGCAGGCCATGCAACAGGCACTGGATGTCCATCCGGAAATCCAGGCAGGGGTCAATAGTCGGCTGGCCGCGGATTATCAATTAAAGGCTGCAAAAGGTGGATACCTGCCACGGGTCGATCTGCTGGGCGGTTATGGTCGCGAAGGCACCGACAGTGTCTCCACCCGTGCCGCTGGCGGCAGCAACCACTGGGAAACGCTGAACCGGAGCGAGTCAAGTTTACGTCTGTCACAGATGGTTTTTGACGGTTTTGCGACGTCCAGCGAAGTGGGGCGTCAACAAGCCACCGTTAATTCCCGTGCTTATTCCTTGATGGGCACCTCGGAACGCACCGCGTTGACCGTCGCTCAGGTTTATCTCGATGTGCTGACCCGCCGCGAATTCGTGCGCCTGGCCGAAGACAACCTGAAAAACCACGAACGGATTTTTGACCAGATCAAATTGCGCACCCAGCGCGGCGTGGGCAGCGGCGCCGACCTCGATCAGGCCGAAGCACGCATGGCCCAGGCCCGCAACAATCTGATCACCGAGCAGACCAACCTGGCAGACGCCCAGACCAACTTCCTCAGTGCCGTCGGCCAAATGCCCGATCAACTGGAGCGGCCTGCCGATTTTATGGCGCTGTTGCCAGCCAACCTGAATGAAGCCCGGGCGCAGATGCTGGAAAACAGCCCGATCCTGCGTTCCGCCGAATCGGATATCGCTGCTGCCGAGAAACAGTACGAAGCCGCCAAGTCGAGCTTCTACCCGCGCTTCGATGCCGAACTGGGTCGCACCGCCGACAACGACCTCGATGGTCAGAACGGTCACAACAACGAATGGCAGGCCATGCTGCGCATGCGCTTCAATTTGTTTGCCGGTGGCAGCAACAAGGCCGATCTGGAATCCAAGTCCTACCTGTCGAACCAGGCGCTGGATATTCGCAACAACGCCCTGCGTGTGTTGAATGAAGAACTGGGCCTGGCCTGGAATGCCCTGAACAACGCCAACGCCCAGGTGCCGATCGCCCAGCAATATGTCGATCGCAGCGCCAGCGTGCGCGGCGCGTATCAGAAGCAATTCAGCCTCGGCGAACGGACGCTGCTTGACTTGCTCGACAGTGAAAACGAGCTGTTCACCGCTTCCCGTCGGCTGGTCGAGATCAAAAACATTCAGTTATTTACTCAGTACCGAATCAAGGCGACCATGGGCGAATTGCTCAAAAGTCAGGGCGTAGTCGCACCGTTGGCATCCGTTGTGCAGAATGACGTGAAGCCCAAGGTCCAGCTGCCTGGGATGAATTGAGTCCTGCCCCATTTCAACCGTTAGCCAAGAGTGTCGAGCGTGGAATCAGAAGTCAGTCGAGTTCAACTCATTCATGATCCACGCGCGCTGCATGACGATCCGTTATTGGACGGCCTGCTAGCCCTCTGCACGTTGCACCAGAAGCCGGCCAGCGCGGCGATGCTGACCACCGGCTTACCGTTGCCCAAACAGCGCCTGAGCGTCGAACTGCTGCCTCGTGCGGCCGCTCGCGCCGGGCTGCAAGGGCGGGTGCTGCAACGCAAGCTGGAGCAGATTCCGGCGATCGCCATGCCGGCGCTGTTGCTGCTCAAGGACGGACGCAGTGCGGTGCTGCTCGGCTGGCACGGTGAAGACCAGGCCCGCTTGCTGCTCAGTGAAAGCGATGGTGGCGAAGTCTGCGTCAGTCGTGAACTGCTCGCCGACGACTACAGCGGCAAAGTGTTCTTCGCCCAACCCCAGCACAAATTCGACGTTAACCACGGCACGCTGATCCCGCGCGCGCGTTCGTGGTTTCGCGACACCCTCAAGCGTTCGCGCTGGCTGTACGTCGACGCCATCGCTGCCAGTCTGCTGATCAATATCATCGCCATGGCCGCGCCGCTGTTCGTGATGAATGTCTACGACCGCGTGGTGCCGAACCAGGCCGAATCGACCCTTTGGGTGCTGGCCATCGGCATCACCGGCGCTTATGTGTTCGACCTGATTCTCAAGAGCCTGCGCAGTCTGTGCCTGGACCTGGCGGGCAAGAAAACCGACCTGATCATTTCAGCGACGCTGTTTGAGCGCATCGTCGGCATGGCCATGAAGTACCGCCCGGCGCGGGTCGGCAGCTTCGCCCAGAACATCCATGAATTTCAGAGCCTGCGCGACTTCCTCGCGTCGCTGACCCTTACCAGCCTGATCGACCTGCCGTTTACGCTGTTGATCTTCCTGGTCATCGCGATCCTCGGCGGGCATCTGGTGTGGATTCCGGTGCTGGCGTTCCCGATTGCGCTGCTGATCGGTTATGCCTTGCAGAAGCCGCTGGTGGCGACCATGGAGCGAACCATGGCCCTGGGCGCCGAGCGCCAGTCGAGCCTGATCGAAACCCTCGCCGGTCTTGATGCGGTCAAGGTCAACAACGCTGAAAGCGAACGCCAGTATCAGTGGGAACAGACTATCGGCACCCTCAGCCGCCTTGAGCTGCGGGTGAAAATGCTGTCTGGTCTGGCGATGAACATCACCTTGCTGATTCAGCAATTGGCCGGGGTGATCATGATCGTCTTCGGCGTGTACCAGATCATTGCCGGCAACCTGAGCATGGGCGGTTTGATCGCCTGTTACATGCTCAGCGGTCGCGCCCTCAGCCCGCTGGCCTCGCTGTCCGGTCTGCTGACCCGCTACCAGCAAGCCCGCGTGACCATGACCTCGGTCGATCAGATGATGGAGTTGCCTCAGGAGCGCAATTTCGACGAGCGCCCGCTGAGCCGCAAGGTCCTGCAAGGCGCCATTGAATGCCGTCAGCTGACCTTCACCTATCCGAATCAACAGAACCCCGCGCTGAAGGGCATCAACCTGATCATCAAGCCGGGCGAGAAGATCGGCATCATCGGTCGCAGCGGCTCGGGCAAAAGCTCCCTGGCCAAACTGCTGGTGGGCCTCTATCAGCCGGACGACGGCGCGTTGCTGGTGGATGGTGTGGATATCCGCCAGATCGACGTCAGCGAACTGCGCCACAATATTGGCTACGTGCCCCAGGACATCCAATTGCTCGCTGGTACGTTGCGCGACAACCTGGTGTCGGGCGCGCGCTATGTCGAAGACGAATTGGTGCTGCAAGCTGCAGAGCTGGCCGGCGTCCATGAGTTCGCCCGCCTGCACCCGCAAGGTTATGAACTGCAAGTAGGTGAGCGTGGGCAGAACCTGTCCGGCGGTCAGCGCCAGAACGTGGCCCTGGCCCGAGCGTTGCTGCTCAACCCGCCGATCCTGTTGCTGGACGAACCCACCAGCGCCATGGACAACACTGGCGAAGAGCGCCTGAAACAACGCCTCGCTGCCGTGGTGGAAAACAAGACCGTGGTGCTGGTGACGCACCGGGCCTCGCTGTTGTCGCTGGTGGATCGCCTGCTGGTGATCGACCGCGGGCAGATTCTCGCCGATGGCCCGAAAGCCGCCGTGATGGAAGCGTTGAAAAAGGGGCAGATCAGTGTTGCTTAAGTCCGGGGTCAAAGAATCCATCCGCCGCTGCTTCAAAGGCTCCGCGTCGCTGCAAGGCCAGCCCCTTCCCGAGGTCAACAAAGCGCTGATCGAGGACGCCCCGCGCGTGGTGCGGTTGACGATCTGGGCGATCATCGGCTTCTTCGTGTTCCTGATGCTGTGGGCCAATTTTGCGGTGATCGATGAAGTCACCAAGGGCGACGGCAAGGCGATTCCGTCGTCGAAGATCCAGAAAATCCAGAACCTTGAGGGTGGCATCGTTTCCGAGCTGTTCGTCAAGGAAGGGCAAATCGTCGAGGCTGGCGCGCCGCTGATACGTCTGGACGACACACGGTTTGCCTCCAACGTTGGCGAAACCGAAGCCGATCGGCTGTCGATGCTGTTGCGTGTGGAGCGCTTGAGCGCCGAGGTCGATGACCGTCCGTTGAATTTTCCCGCCGATGTGCTCAAAGCTGTACCCGGCCAGGCCGCCAGCGAACAGTCGTTGTACATCAGTCGTCGTCAGCAACTGCACGATGAGATCGGTGGCTTGCAGGAACAGTTGATCCAGAAGCAGCAGGAGCTGCGTGAGTTCACCTCCAAGCAGGCCCAGTACCGCAGCGGTCTGTCCTTGCAGCGTCAGGAAATCGCCATGTCCGAGCCGTTGGTGGCTCAGGGCGCGGTATCCCCGGTCGAGGTATTGCGACTCAAGCGTGCCGAGGTCGAAACCCGCGGCCAATTGGACGCCACCACCCTGGCGATCCCTCGCGCCGAATCGGCGATCAAGGAAGTGCAGCGCAAGATCGATGAGACTCGCGGTAAATTCCGCAGTGAAGCCTTGACTCAACTCAACGAAGCGCGCACTGATCTGAACAAGGCCCAGGCTACCGGCAAGGCGCTGGAAGACCGGGTCAGCCGGACGCTGGTGACATCGCCGGTGCGCGGCATCGTCAACAAGTTGCTGGTGAACACCATCGGTGGCGTGATCCAGCCGGGCAGCGACCTGGTGGAAATCGTGCCGCTGGACGACACCTTGCTGGTGGAAGCCAAGATTCGCCCGCAAGACATCGCCTTCCTGCATCCGGGGCAAGACGCCACGGTGAAGTTCACGGCTTACGACTACACCATTTATGGCGGGCTGAAAGCCAAGCTGGAGCAGATCGGTGCCGACACCATCACCGACGAAGACAAGAAGACCACGTACTACATCATCAAACTGCGCACCGAGCGCAGCCACCTCGGGACGGATGAGAAGCCGTTGCTGATCATTCCTGGGATGGTGGCGTCGGTGGATATCATTACTGGCAAGAAGACCATACTCAGTTATTTGCTCAAGCCGATTATCCGGGCCCGCGCCGAGGCGTTGCACGAGCGGTAGTTTTCGGGTGAGGCTGATGGCCTCTTCGCGGGCAAGCCTCGCTCCTACAGGACGCGGGGCTTCTGTAGGAGCGAGGCTTGCCCGCGAAAGCGTCCTCAAAGACACCACACTTCAAAAGCCATATCGTTATTCGCTAACGGTATTTAAATTTAAATTCTTATACCTATAAAGTCACTTCCCTGCGTACCTGCCGACCAATCGGCGCGCCGCACGACACGAACCAACACGGGACCTCCGTGAGTTTCTGATCGACGCGCGCCCTTGAGCGCGCCGTGCGTGGGAGTGATTTTTATGCCAGCTGTCTCTTTTTCCCCAAAGCCTGAGCCAACAAGCGCCGCCACCCTCGCGTCGCAAGCCTTCGAAATCCGTCCGTTCAGCGGCGCCGTCGGTGCCGCAATCATCGGCCTGGATCTGTCCCGCCCAATCAATGACCAGGACTTCTCCCGAATCCACCGTGCGCACCTGGATCATCATGTGGTGGTGTTCCGCGACCAGCGCATAACCCCCGAACAGCAGATCGCCTTCAGCCGCCGTTTCGGCGTGTTGCAGATCCACGTGCTCAAGCAATTCCTGCTGGCCGGGCATCCGGAAATCCTCATCGTTTCCAACATCATCGAAAACGGCCAATCCATCGGCCTCGGTGATGCCGGCAAGTTCTGGCACTCCGATCTCTCTTATAAAGAACTGCCGAGCCTGGGCTCGATGCTGCATGCCCAGGAACTGCCCTCCGAAGGCGGCGACACGCTGTTCGCCGACATGCACAAAGCCTGGGACAGCTTGCCCGAGGCGCTGCGTAAAGCCGTTGAAGGTCGTTCGGCCGCGCACTCCTACACGGCGCGTTACAGCGAGAGCAAATTCGAGGGCAACTGGCGTCCGACCCTGACGCCGGAGCAACTGGCTCAGGTCGCTGAAGTTGTTCATCCGATCGTCCGCACCCACCCGGAAAACGGTCGCAAGGCGTTGTTCGTCAGCGAGGGCTTCACCACCCGCATCGTCGGTTTGCCGGAAGACGAGAGCAAACAATTGCTCGACGAGCTCTACGCCCACAGCGTGTTGCCGCAAAACATTTACCGCCATCAATGGCAGGCCCACGACCTGGTGTTCTGGGACAACCGCTCGCTGATTCACCTCGCCGCCGGATGCCCCAGCCATCTGCGCCGCAAGTTGTATCGCACCACCATCCAGGGCGACGCGCCTTTCTGATTTCGGAGAACCCTCATGTCCAAACGTCTTCCATTTGCACCGTTGGCCGCCGCTATCGGCCTGGGTTTCAGCCTGCTCGCCGGCAGCCTGGTGGCGCCGACCGTGGCCCACGCCGAGGGTGAAATTCGTATCGCCGAACAATTCGGCATCGTTTATCTGCTGCTCAACGTGGTGCGCGATCAGAACCTGATCGAGAAGTACGGCAAGCAGGAAGGCATCGACATCAAGGTCGACTGGACCCAGCTCTCCGGCGGCTCGGCGGTCAACGATGCGTTGCTCTCCGGCTCCATCGACATTGCCGGTGCCGGCGTCGGGCCACTGCTGACCATCTGGGACCGCACTCACGGCAAACAGAACGTCAAGGCCGTGGCTTCCCTGGGCAACTTCCCTTACTACCTGGTGAGTAATAATCCGAAGGTCAAAACCATCGCTGACTTCACCGAAAAGGACCGCATTGCGGTGCCGGCGGTCGGGGTGTCGGTGCAGTCGCGCTTCCTGCAATACGCAGCGGCCAAGCAATGGGGCGACAAAGAGTTCAATCGCCTCGACAAGTACACCATCGCCGTTCCGCACCCGGATGCCACTGCGGCACTGATCGCTGGCGGCACCGAGTTGACCGGGCACTTCTCCAACCCGCCCTTCCAGGATCAGGCGCTGGAAAACCCCGGTGTGCACGTGGTGCTGAACACCTATGACCTGCTCGGCCCGAACTCGCCGACCGTGTTGTTCGCCACCGAGAAATTCCGCAACGAGAACCCGAAAACCTATAAAGCCTTCATCGCGGCGCTGACCGAAGCGGCCGAGTTTGCGCAGAACGATAAAGGCGCGGCGGCCGACACATACATCCGTGTCACCAAGGCAAAAATCGACCGTGCGGCGTTGCTGAAAATCATCGACAACCCGCAGTTCGAATTTACCGTCACGCCGAAAAACACTTACCCGCTGGCCGAGTTCCTCTACCGCGTCGGCGCGATCAAAAACAAACCGGATTCGTGGAAGGACTACTTCTTCCAGGATGCCAAACCGCTGCAAGGGAGCTGACCGACATGAACGCCCCCTTGCAAGGCCACACGGCCAGCAATCCGATCGCGGCCGCACAAGCGCTGCTGTCGGTCGACCAGGTCAGCCTGGAATACCGCACGCCGGCGCGTGTGGTTCGAGCGACCCATCAGGTCAGTTTCGAGGTCGATCCGGCGGACCGCTTTGTGTTGCTCGGTCCGTCCGGCTGCGGAAAATCGACGTTGCTCAAGGCGGTCGCCGGGTTCATCCCGCCCTGTGAGGGCGAGATTCGCCTGCAAGGCCAGCGGGTCGATGCGCCGGGGCCGGACCGGATCGTGGTGTTCCAGGAGTTCGATCAGCTGCCGCCGTGGAAAAGCGTCAAACAGAACGTGATGTTTCCGCTGCTCGCGTCCAAAACCCTCAAGCGTAAAGAGGCTGAAGAGCGGGCGCTGCACTATCTGGACAAGGTTGGTTTGGCGGCGTTTGCCGATGCCTATCCGCATACCCTGTCTGGCGGCATGAAAGCTCGGGTGGCGATTGCCCGGGCGTTGGCGATGCAACCAAAAATCCTGTTGATGGATGAACCCTTCGCCGCCCTCGACGCGCTGACCCGGCGCAAGATGCAGGAAGAGTTGCTGCTGCTCTGGGAGGAGGTGCGTTTCACGCTGCTGTTCGTCACTCACTCCATCGAAGAGGCGTTGGTGGTGGGCAACCGGATTCTGCTGCTGTCGCCTCATCCGGGGCGGGTACGAGCCGAAGTCCACAGCCATCAATACGATTTGCACAGCCTCGGCGGTGTGGCGTTCCAGGAATCGGCGCGGCGGATTCATCGGCTGTTGTTCGATGAAGGCCAGTCACCGGAAACCGCGCGTGAGCTGGATTTCGCCGATATTCGCATCGCTTATTGAGCCATTGAGAGGAGTGCCCGATGAGCCCGCTATCATCCGCGCGTAAAGAGTACGAAACCGTTTTGCAGCCGCTGACGAGTGTCCCGCTGGAGCGTGAGTTAGCCCTCGGTCAGCGTCTCTGGCAACAGGGCTGGTTGCGTAAAAGCCTGATCCTGATTGTGCTCGCGCTGCTCTGGGAAGCCGTTGCCCGTTATCAGAATAACGACCTGCTGCTGCCAGGTTTTCTGCAAACCGCCAGCGCGCTGTACGACGGCCTGCTCAGCGGTGAACTGTTGGGCAAGGTGTGGATTTCGCTGGTGGTGTTGTTGAAGGGCTACCTGATCGGGATTGTGCTGGCGTTTGCCCTGACCACATTGGCGGTGTCGACACAATTGGGTCGCGATCTGCTGAGCACGCTGACCTCGATGTTCAACCCGTTGCCGGCGATTGCGCTGTTGCCGCTGGCGCTGCTGTGGTTCGGGCTGGGGCAGAACAGTCTGATTTTTGTACTGGTGCATTCGGTGCTCTGGGCGTTGGCCTTGAACACCTATGCCGGGTTCCTTGGCGTTTCGGAAACCCTGCGCATGGCGGGGCGCAATTACGGCCTCAAGGGCATGCGTTTCGTGTTGTTCATCCTGATCCCGGCCGCGCTGCCGTCGATCCTCGCCGGTTTGAAAATCGGCTGGGCATTCGCCTGGCGCACGCTGATCGCCGCTGAACTGGTATTTGGCGCCACCAGCGGCAAGGGTGGGTTGGGGTGGTACATCTTCCAGAACCGTAATGAGCTGTACACCGACAAGGTGTTTGCCGGGTTGGCGGTGGTAATCCTGATCGGTTTGCTGGTGGAGAATCTGGTGTTTGATACGTTGGAGCGGGTGACGGTGAAGCGTTGGGGGATGCAGCGGTGATCTTTTGATCTGCTAGCATTGCGTCTGAATCAATCCAGACCAGCTATGAGTGCTCAGCATGCAACTCCCGGACATGAACCTGTTGGTCGCCCTCGACGCCTTGCTCGACGAGGGCAGCGTGGTGGGCGCTGCGCGACGGATGAACCTCAGCCCGGCGGCGATGAGCCGGACGCTGACGCGGATTCGCGAGGCCATCGGCGATCCGATTCTGGTACGCGCCGGCCGTGGCCTGGTGCCGACGCCCAAGGCGCTGGAGCTGCGCGAGCAAGTGCGGGACCTGGTGGAACAGGCCGCTTTGCTGTTCCGTTCTGCCGATGACGTGGACCTGGGCAGCTTGCGCCGGCGGTTCAGCATTCGCGCCAATGATTTCTTTGTGGGCGTCTATGGCGGCAAGCTGTTCGACACGATGGAGCGCCAGGCTCCGCATTGCGAACTGCGCTTTGTCCCCGAGGGCGACGGGGACGATGAAGCCTTGCGCGAAGGACGCATCGATCTGAGCGTCAGCAACAATCGACCGCTGATGCCGGAAGTGAAGGTGCAAAACCTGTTCTCCACCCACTTTGTCGGACTGGTGCGCGAAGACCATCCGCTGTTCGATGACGAGATCACCGCCGAGCGTTACGCCGGCTTTTCCCATATCAGCATGTCCCGTCGCGGGATCGCCCGTGGGCCGATCGACACGGCGCTCAATGCCTTGGGGCTGGAACGGCGGGTGGCGGTGATTGCGCCGAGTTTCCATGCGGCGATGTTCGCCTTGCCGGATTCCGACCTGATCCTGCCGGTGCCCAAAGAAGCATTGCTGAGTGTGCGGCGCCTGGGCTTGAAGCTGCGCTCGTTCACCCTGCCGATTCCGCTACCTACCCTCATGCTGACCCAGGCCTGGCACCCGCGCTTCGACAAAGACCCGGCGCACCGCTGGATGCGTGAAACGCTCAAGGCTTGTTGCGACGAGACCTGGCTGGCGGCACAGCCGGTTTGAAGATCAAGGGATCGCATCCTTTAATCATTGCGTTTAGTGCACTTATAAGCTGCCAATAAGTCAATTTTCGTAAGGCATCGCACTTCCTAAAATGCTTCGGTATTCCCCTTCCGGAGCGTGCAGTACATGACTTCCCTCCCGGTCGCGGCGCCTCTCGCTGCGACTACTCCAGCGACCGCCGTCGCACCGCCGGTCTTCGGCCCGCGAATCATCATTGGCCTGGTGGGTGTGTTGCTGGCGGTGTTGGTGTCAGGCCTGAACGAGATGGTGACCAAGGTCGCCCTGGCCGACATTCGCGGTGCGTTGGCCATCGGCTACGACGAAGGCACCTGGCTGGTCGCCAGCTACACCGCGACCTCGGTGGCCGCCATGGCGTTTGCTCCTTGGTGTTCGGTGACGTTCTCGTTGCGGCGTTTCACCTTGTGCGCCATCAGCGTCTTCACTCTGTTGGGCGTGCTGTGCCCGTTTGTCCCGAATTATGAAAGCCTGCTGGTCATGCGCACCCTGCAGGGCCTGGCCGGTGGTGCGTTGCCGCCGATGCTGATGACCGTTGCGCTGCGGTTCCTGCCGGCCAATGTGAAGCTCTATGGTCTGGCCGGTTATGCCCTGACGGCAACCTTCGGCCCTGGTCTCGGCACGCCGCTGGCCGGGTTGTGGACCGAGTACGTCGGCTGGCAATGGACCTTCTGGCAAATCGTCGTGCCGTGCCTGATTGCCATGGCGGCGGTGGCTTACGGTCTACCCCAGGATCCGCTGCGTCTGGAACGCTGCAAGTCATTCAACTGGCGTGGCTTGCTACTGGGGTTTCCGGCGATTTGCATGTTGGTGATCGGCATCCTGCAAGGCAATCGGCTGGACTGGTTCGAGTCGAGCCTGATCTGCGCACTGCTCGGCGGCGGGCTGCTACTGCTGGTGCTGTTCCTGATCAACGAGTGGTCGCAACCGATTCCGTTCTTCAAGTTGCAGATGCTCGGCATCCGCAACCTGTCGTTCGCATTGTTGACCCTGGCCGGCGTGTTGGTGGTGTTGCTCGTGGTGGTGATCATTCCCTCCAGTTACCTGGCTCAGGTCCAGGGCTATCGCCCCATACAGACTGCGCCAATTATGCTGTTGGCGGCGTTGCCACAGTTGATCGCGCTGCCGTTGGTGGCGGCGCTGTGCAACCTGCGTTGGGTCGATTGCCGCTGGGTGCTGGGGATCGGCCTGAGCATGCTGGCGCTGTCTTGCATCGGCGGCTCGCAGCTGACGTCGGCGTGGATTCGTGACGATTTCTACGTCCTGCAATGGCTGCAGATTTTCGGTCAACCCATGGCCGTGCTGCCGCTATTGATGCTCTCCACCGGCAGCATCACCCCGATGGAAGGACCGTTCGCCTCGGCCTGGTTCAACACGGTCAAAGGCCTGGCGGCAGTGATCGCCACCGGTGTGATCGATGCGCTGACCACCGCAAGGCTGCATTTCCACTCGAGCATGCTGGTGGACAACCTCGGTAACTCGCCTCTGGTTGATAGCGCCAGCGCGAACCTCGCTCACCGTCTGCATCAGCAGGCTGTGGTGCTGACTTCTTCCGATCTTTATCTGTGCATGGCCGGCGTCGCGGTGGCGCTGATCCTGCTGATTTTCTGGCTGCCGACGCGGATTTATCCACCGCGCGCGCCAACTTGAACGCTTCACTGAAACAGAAGGTTTTTATGACGACTCAATCAAAGCAAAAAATCGCTGTCGGCGTTGCCGCAGCGATGGTGGTCGGCGTGTTGATTTACCTGCTGGCGCCGGGCTTGTTCGGCAAGCGTACACAGCAAAGCACTAATGATGCCTTCGTCTCGGCGGACTTCACCCTGGTGGCGCCGCGTGTGGCGGGATTCATCAAGGAAGTGCTGGTGGAGGACAACCAACAGGTCAAGGCCGGGCAACTGCTGGCGTTGATCGACGACCGCGACCTGCGCGCTGCCGCTGAGGCTGCCGACGCGCAAACCCTGGTGGCCAGGGCGCAGCTGCAAAACGCCCGGGCGACCCTGGAACGCCAGACGTCGGTGATCGCTCAGGCCCAGGCTACGGTGGTTTCGGCGAAGGCGGAGATGGCTTTCGCCGAGCATGAACTGAACCGCTACAACCACCTCGCCGGGGTGGGTGCCGGCACCGTGCAGAATGCCCAGCAGGCGCGCACGCGCATCGATCAGGCCACCGCTCGGTTGGCCAATGCCACAGCGGCGCTGGCGGCGGAACGCAAACAAGTGGAGATCTTGACTGCCCAGCGCGATGCCGCCGAAGGTGGACTGAAACGAGCGCAAGCGGCGCTGGAAATGGCCAGTTACGAACTGTCCTATACGCGCATCGTTGCCCCCCAGGACGGCATGGTCGGCGAGCGCGCGGTGCGGGTCGGCGCCTATGTCACACCGGGCAGCAAGATTCTGGCCGTGGTGCCGCTGGAGCGGGCGTATGTGGTCGCCAATTTTCAGGAAACCCAATTGACCGACGTACAGCCGGGGCAGGACGTGCAGGTGCATGTCGACAGTCTTGGTGGCGAAGCCCTGCAGGGACGCGTCGAGAGCATCGCACCGGCCACCGGCGTGACCTTCGCGTCAGTCAAACCGGACAACGCCACCGGCAATTTCACCAAGGTTGTGCAACGGATTCCGGTGAAAATCATCCTCGATCCAGGCCAGCCATTGGCCGAGCGGTTGCGGGTGGGGATGTCGGTGGAGGCGAGTATTGATACTGCCAGCGCTACGGCCGATGAGCATGAGGTCGCACAACGATGAACTTCGCTAATCACACATCCCCGTGGCGAGGGAGCTTGCCCCCGTTCGAGTGCGCAGCGCTCGCAAATTTCGGGTCCACTGCGCGGCCCAACGGGGGCAAGCCCCCTCGCCACAGAGCTAGTATTCGCTCTGTCGCTATTGTGTTGAACCTGCTTTCGTTGAGTGCCTGCACCGTCGGACCGGACTTCCAGCGCCCTCAGCCGCAGCAAGTCGCCCAATGGTCGAAACCGGCCAAAGCCGCCGCCAGTCAGGTCGTTCCCAACGAGATGGACGAACGCTGGTGGGAAGTGTTCCACGATCCGAAACTCTCGGCCCTGACCCAACGCGCCCTGACCGACAACCTCGATTTGAAACTCGCCAGCAGCCGCTTGCAACAAAGCCGCGCCGCGCGCCAGGTAATCACCGCCGAGCGCTATCCCAACACTACCGCCACTAGTAGCTACGGGCGCAAACGCAACAGTGGTGAAGGACTGAACGATCCGTCGGGCAATAACGGCGACTCGGCGTACAACCTGTGGGATGCAGGCTTTTCCGCTTCCTGGGAACTGGATTTCTGGGGTCGTGTGCGCCGCGAAACCGAAGCCGCCGATGCCACCCTGGAGGTGGCGGAAAACGATCGCCGTGGCGTGCTGCTGTCGGTGCTCGCCGAAACGGCTCAGGACTATATTCAACTGCGCGGTGTGCAAAGCACCTGGACCGTCACCGAGCAGAATCTCGACGTCGCCCGGCATAGTTTGAAACTCTCGCAACTGCGCTTGGCCGACGGTGTAGCGACGGATCTGGACGTCGCCGAAGCCGCCGCGCAAGTCGCGGCCATCGAATCACGTTTACCGGCGCTGGAGCAGCGTCAGTCGCAACTGATCAACGCGCTGAGCCTGTTGATGGGCGAACCGCCGCAAGCGTTGTCCGCCGAGTTATCCACAGACGCCCCGGTACCGCAAACCCCGCGACAGGTCGCCATCGGCTTGCCGTCGCAATTGGCCGAGCGCCGCCCGGATATCCGCCAGGCCGAAGCCCGACTGCATGCCGCGACCGCCAGCATCGGTGTGGCCAAGGGTGACTTCTATCCGCGAATCACCCTGTCGGGCAACATCGGTTCGCAAGCCCTGCAACTGAGCGATTTCGGCTCCTGGGGCTCGCGCTCGTTCAGCATCGGTCCGCAATTGAGCTTGCCGCTGTTCGACGGCGGTCGGCTGCGGGGCGTGTTGCATCTGCGCGAAGCCCAACAACAGGAAGCGGCCCTGGCTTACCAGCAAACCGTGCTGCGGGCATGGCATGAAATCGACAATCAACTCACCGCCTACAACGCCAGCCAATTGCGCCGCGACAGCCTCGCCGAAGCCGTGCGCCAGAACCAGATCGCCCTGCGCACCGCGCAACAGCAGTACGTCGAAGGGGTGGTGGATTTCGTCAACGTCCTGACCGTGCAAGGCGAATTGCTGGCGACCCAGCAACAGTGGGTCGAGAGCTCGACCGGGGTGTCGTTGGCGATGGTGGGGTTGTACAAGGCGTTGGGTGGGGGATGGGAGTCGGTGTATCCGGTGGCAGGGGCCGTTACCAATAATCCGGCTTGATCGCGGGTGCCTTATGAGTAGCCACACGAACTGGAAACTGGTGCGACTGCAGCTCTTCTGAGGTTACGACACGTCGCATCCAGTGTGAGTGCTCCTTTAAAGAGCCTGGTGATGGACGGTTTAACTCGGCTCGATGAGGAAGAATGACTCCAACTCTTATGTCTGGGAAATCTTCTCGAATTGCTCTCAGGGCTGGAGTCATATCGGTGTCGCTGGATACCAGGACTAGCTGTTCGATTTGCTCATGGAAATGGAGCTTGGCCTGCCTTGCCGCAGTGCGATACATGCTGATTGCGATGTGGACATCCGTTTCTTTTTCTTCAAGCTTCCAGATGTCGATCTTGTCTTGGCGAGAGGCGGCGGTCTTTCTGTCAATGAAGCGAGGTGCTTTAGCTGGCTCAAGTTTATGGCGACCATAGTGAACGGCAACATTAGTCGCTTTTAAAGCACGCACATAGGTGTCTTGAGCTTCTTTGGACACTCTGCCGCGAGTGGCAAGTTCTGGTTTGACAGATGAGGTGAAGTAATCAACCGAGATGAGTGAATTTTGTGGGTTCTCGATGTGGGCGACATGGCCCAGCAAGCCTTTCAGATTGAGCCATTTGTATGGGGTACCCGCGAGCAATCCATAGAACACGTTGTAGCCATCAACAAAGAAAGCGGTACGCACAAACTCAATCCTCAGAAACGAAAAAACCGGCCTAGGCCGGTTTCTTCACCACCAACTGCCAGTGAACTTAATCTCTGCGTACGGGGTTCAGTAAGACGATCCTAAGTCGAGTTAGCGATGACGTCAACCGTTGACTGACCAAGGCATCACTCGGAGGGACATCCCCAGCGCCGGCAAGCCAGTTTTGTGCATTTGTCTGGTTGATGGTCAAGCCATTCCTGGACCCATCTATTAATGATTGTTACGGCGGAAAGGGTAGATGTGCCGTTGCGTTTGTAGGGGATGAAGTGTCTATTGCCGATTTCGTTTTTGATCGAATGGTCGTTCCTGATTTCTTGTGGGATTTATTACCGATACTCATCGAGCTCGGAAATCAACGACCGCTCTGAAAATTTTGTCCTTTTTGAAACATTACATTTCCAACCAATGATGGCTATCTGCTTGACGCGCCCCCCCGCTGTCGTAGACTCCGCTCATCCGTCAGGGAGTTACGGTTATGCGGCGTTTTCGTGTTTGGGTTGCGGGATTAACCTTTGTAACGTGCGTAGTACAGGCGCAAACGCCTGCGCCAGACGATCCGTTGTTGGAAAGCAACGCGGTCGGCGGTAACGCGTCAGCCAGCAGTGAGGCCCGTGGTGTGTTGCGAGCCCGGGATCAGGCGGTGCTCGCCAGTGAGTTGTCCGGGCGGATTGTCGAGTTGCCGTTCAGTGAGGGCGAGTCGTTCAAAAAGGGCGACACCCTGGCGCGGTTTGACTGCTCGGCTTATCAGGCTCAGCTCAACGCGGCACAGGCCGCCAATCGTGGCGCCGGTGAGGAGCTGGCCCATAATCGGCAACTGGCGGCGTTGAATTCGGTGGGGCGCTTTGAAGTGGCGCGGGCCGAGGCCAAGGTCAGCGAAACCCAGGCGCAATCTCAGGTTTATCAGGTTCAGGTCAAACGCTGCAGTGTGGTCGCGCCGTTCGATGGCCAGGTCGTCGAGCGCAAGGTCAAGCGCTACGAAAGCGTTGCCGCTGGCGCGCCGTTGCTGGATGTGGTCGATAACCGCACCCTGGAAATTCACCTGTTGGTGCCTTCACGCTGGATGGGCAAGCTCAAGCCCGGCCAGACGTTCAGTTTTGTCCCCGATGAAACCGGTCAGCCGCTGGATGCCACGGTCAAGCGCCTCGGCGCGCGGATCGACGAAGGCAGCCAGACCTTGCTGCTGGTGGCGACACTGCCCAACGCCAGCGGCCTGTTGGCCGGCATGAGCGGAACGGCGCGTTTCGCGGAGCTCAAGTGAACGCCCCGGTAACGGGCGGCGCCGAGCAGGTGTTCGCCAGGTTTCTCGACCTCGAACGCCAGACCCGCGCGGCTCGTAATCCTTCGCAACTGGCCTACAGCCTGGTCAATGACGGTCAGTCGCTGTTCAGTTTCCGCCATGCCGCATTGTTGATCGCCGGCAAGGTGCAGGCGGTGACCGGTGTCAGTGCGGTGGAGCCGAATGCGCCGTTCGTGGCGTTTGTCGAGCAAGCGGTCGCGCAGTTGTTCAAGCTCGAGGTGCTGAAACAGGCACGGGTGATCGCGCCCGATCTGCTCAGTGAATCGATTCAGGCCGATTGGCAAAGTCTGTCGGCCGCTCAGGTGTTCTGGTTGCCACTGATTGATCATCAGGGCGAGATCTTCGGCGGGCTGTGGCTGGCGCGGGATGTGCCGTGGAACCCTGCCGAGCAGGTGCTGTTGTCGCAACTGGGCGACACCTACAGCCATGCCTGGCTGGCGCTGCAACCGCGCAAACCCTGGCGACTGCGCTGGACGCGCAAGCGTCAGGTGGCACTGGTCGCCGTGTTGTTGCTCGGGTTACTGATTCCGGTGCGCCAATCGGTGTTGGCGCCGGCTGAGGTCGTCCCGTTGGGCGGTCGGGTGGTCGCGGCGCCGCTGGACGGGGTGATCGCCGAGTTCCTGGTCAAACCCAACCAGACGGTGAAGACCGGCGACCTGCTGCTGCGCTTCGAAAGCACCACGCTCAAGGCTCAGGCTGATGTGGCCGAGCGCGCTCTGGGCGTTGCCGAAGCGGAACTCAAGGCCAATTCCCAACGTTCCTTCGCCGATGCCGAATCCAGTTCGAAAATCGATCTGCTGGCCGCACGTGTCGAGCAGAAACGCGCCGAACGGGATTACGCCCGTGAACTGCTCAAACGCAGCGAAGTGCGTGCCGAGCGGGATGGCATCGCGGTGTTCGCCGATGCCGAACGCTGGACCGGCAAACCGGTACAGACCGGCGAGCGCTTGATGGAACTCGCCGACCCGAATCAGGCCGAGTTGCGCATCGAATTGGCCGTGGGCGATGCGATCGCCCTGGAGCCTGGGGCGCAGGTCGCACTGTTTCTCGACAGCGATCCACTGCAGCGGCACCAGGCCAGGCTCGAACGTTCGGCCTATGAAGCGCAGCCAACAGCTGGCGGGCAACTGGCTTATCGACTGGATGCGACATTCGACGGCGCACCGCCGCGCATTGGCTTGCGTGGCACGGCGAAAGTCTTCGGTGACCGTGCGCCGCTGGCGCTGTACCTGTTGCGTCGACCGCTGGCCGGGTTGCGTCAGAGCGTAGGCCTTTAGATGAGCCTGCCGAGCCTGCGGGCAGACCTGCAATTGTCGACGGCGGCGCCGGCCCTCGACGGGTCACCATGCTGGACCCTGGCCGACCCGGTGCGTGGACGTTATTTCAAACTCGGCGCGGCGGCGATGCGCTTGCTGCGTCATTGGTCCCTGGGTGATCCCGAGCAGGTGCTGCGTGCCGCCAACCGCGAGCCAGGGCTGCCGCTGGACGGCGCGGCGCTTGAGCAATTGCTGGAATTTTTGCGCGGCCACGACCTGATCAGCGCCCTCGACCCATCGCAGCGCGCCAGTTACAGCCTGAAGGCCGCGGCTCAGCGCCAGAGCCTGTGGAAAATCCTGCTGCATCAATACCTGTTTTTCCGGATTCCGCTGTGGCGTCCGGACGCCTTTCTTAATCGCGTCTGGCCGTGGCTGGAGCGTTTCGGCCCGCGCGCATTGCGCTACGGATTGCCCGCGACGCTGGGGCTCGGGGTGTTTCTGGTGTCGCGGGACTGGCAGCGATTCATCGCCACCTTTCCGCACCTGTTCAGCCTCGGTGGCGCGCTGGCGTTCGCGGTGGCGTTGTTTTTCGCCAAGCTGTGCCACGAATTCGGCCACGCCTTCATGGCCAAGCGCGCCGGTTGTCGGGTGCAGAGCATGGGCGTGGCGTTCATGGTGCTGCTGCCGATGTTCTACACGGACGTCAGCGACGCCTGGCGGGTCAACGATAGACGTGCGCGTTTGCTGATCGGCGCCGGCGGGGTGCTGGCGGAACTGGTGCTGGCCTGTATCGCGCTGCTCGCCTGGTCACTGCTGCCCGATGGCCCCGGGCGCACGGCGGCGTTCATGCTCGCCAGTGCGACCTGGATTACTACGCTGGTGATCAACCTCAACCCGTTCATGCGTTTCGACGGCTACTTCTTGCTCAGCGACTTCTGGGAAGTGGACAACCTTCAGGGACGTGCCTTTGCCTTGTGTCGCTGGCGATTGCGCGAGTTCCTGTTCGGCTACGCTGCCCCGGCACCGGAGCCGTGGGCGCCGAGGATGYAGCGGCGGTTGTTGATCTGGGGATACGGCTCGTGGCTATGGCGCGCGGCGTTGTTTTTCGGGATTGCGCTGGCGGTTTATCACCTGTTCTTCAAGGTATTGGGGATCTTCCTGATGCTGGTGGAGCTGGTGTGGTTCATCTTCCTGCCGATCCTGAGCGAGTGGCGGCAATGGTGGAGTCGTCGCGAACAGGCGCATACGCCTCGGGTACTGCTCAGCAGCCTGACATTGTTCGGGCTGTTGTTGCTGCTGGCGCTGCCGTGGCGCAGCGCGGTGGAGCTGCCGACGATGCTGGAGGCGGGACACACCAGCGCCTTGCACGCGCCGGTGGCGGCGCGGGTAAAAACGGTGAATGTGCATGACGGTCAGGTTGTCGCCCAGGGCGAGGTGCTGATCGAGCTGGAATCACCGGACCTGGACTCACGCCAGGCCATCGTCCGCCGCGAGATCCAGATTCAGCAGTTGCAGATGCGTCGTCAGGCCAGCCGCAGCGAAACCGCGGCCGACGCCGGAATCGTCGAGCAGCGCCTGGCGGAAGCGGTGGCTGAATACCGCGGCCTGGTCGCCCAGCGTGAGCGACTGCTATTGCGTGCGCCCCACGCCGGCAAGGTGCGCGACCTGTTGCCGCAGTTAACGGTCGGTCGCTGGCTTTCGACTAAAGATCCTTTGGTGCGGGTGGTCGAAGACGGCGCGCGGTTGCGCGGTTATCTGGCTGAAGCCGAGCTCTGGCGTGTTGCTTCGGGTGCTCGCGGGCGGTTCATCGCCGATGACCCGATGCACCCGGCGATCGCCGTGCAATTAAGCGAAATCGATACCAACGGCGCGGCCTATGTCGATCAAGAGGCGCTGACTTCCGATCATCACGGGCCGATTGCCGTACGCCGGGATGAGCATCAGCGCGCCGAACCGGTGCAGGCGCAGTATGGCGCGCGGTTGAGCGTCCTCGAAGAGACGCCGACGCCGGTGCAACCTTTGCGCGGCATTGTGGTGTTGCAGGGCAGCGGCGAATCGTTGTTGGGCGTTGCCTGGCGGCGCATGGCAGCCCTGGGGGTCAGGGAAAGCGGTTTCTAGGGAGAACAGCGATGGCGAACAGCGATTCAGTGGCAGCGGACGGTCTGGTGGTCAGGCCTTCGCGCGCCAGCGATGGACCTTTTCTGCACAGCCTTTACCAGGCGGCGCGGCCGGATCTGCAATGGATCGACGGCGAGCAGGAAGTGGTCCAACAGGTGGTTGCCCAGCAATTCACCGTGCAGGAACAAGGACTGGGGGAAAACTTTCCCGACGCCATGCATTACGTGATCGAGAAACTCGACACAGCCATCGGCGCGTTGACCACCGACTTCGGTCCCAATGAAATTCGCGTGCTGTACCTGGCGTTCATCCCCCAGGCCCGAGGCCGGGGTTACGGGCGGACGGTGCTGCAAGGCGTGCAAAAAGCCGCGCAACAAATCCGCTGCCCTGTGGCGACGGTGGTCTGGGCCAACAATCCCCATGCGCGCCAGCATTACCTGGCGCTGGGGTTTCAGGTTGAAGAGCGCAACCCGGCGGCGGAGCGGTTGGTGTGGTACCCGCAGGGTTAAGAGCAATACAAAAAACCGTGGTGAGGGGCTCACCACATAAGCCCGCTCCCACAAAGTCTCAGTTGAAGGCGATGTAGAAATAACCCACGTCGGGATCCCGCCCCATGGTCGGTACTCGCGAGACGAAAATATTTTCCACCTGGCCCAGTTCCGGCAACTCCAGCGCACACAAGCCATCGACAAAGTCGGTGGGTTGCAGGCTGTTGAGCTCGACGCTGAACGGCATGCGCTCGCTTTTGGGCATCTGTGAATGGGGCGTTTCTTTAAGGGTGTCGATATGGATCGGCAATTCACTGCCATCGGGCAGCCGCAGCGTCCCGGTCTTGCCCAGCAGTGCCTGAAAGTGTTGGCTTTGAACCTGTTGCAGCATGGCATCCCTCCATCAAGCAAAAGTGGCCGGGGGATGTGCATCCCCCGGCCAGACCCTCAGTTACGCGAAGGGAATAATCCGTTCAGGGCGATGCTGAAGTTGAGCACCAGGAACGGGTTCATCACCGTCATGGGCAAACCATTGCCGGCGGACGAGATTTCCCCCGTCACGGTGCTGGTGACACCCTTGAGCGGTACCGCCGCAGCACCTTGCTGATCGGAGTAGATGCTCGCCGAGCCTGGCCCGCCGCCCGAGGCACCGATGTAGGAGTTGGTTGCGGTCGGGTTGGTGACCGGGTTGCTCGCCGGGCTGGCCAGTTGCAGGGTGGTGGTGGCCGTGAGCCCGGACAGGGCGTGGGTGTGGTTGGGCAGGTTATTGATGGTTGCGGTGACGTTTTCGGTCCCGGAGACCTCACCGATGACACGCGGGGTCAGGCCCAGGCCGTTGCCTTGGGCAATCGGCATGCGGCCCTGCAGGTTGGGCAGCATGAAATTGCTGGTGCCATTGCCTCCATAGTAGGTTCCCAGCAGTGAGAACAGCGCCTGGTATTGCGAGATCCCCAGCGTCTGGCCATAGCACAGGGCCCAGCCGTTGGGGGCGAAGTTAAAGGCGAAAGGTTGGATAGTGCCCATGAATACTTCCATAGTTCCTCATCCCTCAGGTTAGTGTCTGATATGTCACATCGCAGGCCCGGTTATCCGGGCGGATCGCAGTGATCAGCCGACTCCGTTCATCTCCGTGGCTGGGTCACGCCACGCCAAAGCGTAGACGCTGATCGGAATGATTGCCGGACGTCGTCCGTCGTAAAGCCAGCATCGACGACGGGCCTGAGCCTGTCCTACAGTGCTTGAGAAAATTGCGTATTCACTGGTCGAAGTTCATTAGGTCGAGGCACATCAGGTTGAAACAAGGGGAGGCAATGGAGGCGCGCAGAGAAACACCGCTGGGTGACACTCAGGATCCGCACGCGACACCGGGCTCATGGGCGGCTGCCCGTCGCTTATTGCGGTGGGCGCGGGAGCACTGGCTGCTGCCGATCCTGGCATTGGCTGCGCTGGTGCGTTTTTACGACCTGACGGCGGCGGCGATCTGGGGTGACGAAGGGTCCAGCCTGTTGTTGAGCCAGTACTCTCTGGCCGGGATCTGGGAACATGCAGCCCATGATGTGCATCCGCCGCTGTATTTCATGCTGCTGCACGGCTGGATCGGGCTGTTCGGCGACGGCATTTTTTCGATTCGTTGCCTGAGCGCGCTGCCGGGGATTGCCACGGTCGGGCTCGGTGTCTGGCTGGTGGACCTGCTCGCGACCCGCCGCGCCGCGTTGCTGGCCGGGGTTCTGCTGGCGCTGTTGCCCACGGCGGTGCGGTATAGCCAGGAAGTGCGGATGTATTCGCTGTTGGGGATGTGGCTGATCGGCGCCACGATCGCCCTGGTGTACTGGATAAAACGGCCACAACGCACGCGCTATCTGGTGATCTACACCCTGCTGATGACAGCGGCGTTCTACACCCATTACTTCACCGCGCTGTGCGTGCTGTGTCACTGGTTGTATCTGGGCCTGATCCGTGTGCAGCCAGGGTACCGACTGCGGCACATTCAGCGCTCGGGCTGGTGGCTGGCCAATGTGGCCATCGTGCTGTTGTACTTGCCGTGGGTGCCCAGCCTGATCGATCTGATCCAGCACTTGGATCTGCTCAAGGCCAATGGTGATGTGGGATGGGAGCCCCCCGTCATGCTCGACTCATTGCCGTCGATGATCTGGTCGCTCCTGATCCAGGACGATGGCGAGAACCTGCCCACGCTGATTTTTATCGCGCTGCCACTGGCATTGGTGGCCCTGGCGGGCGTGGCGCTGGCCCGCGACCGCAGTGTGTTCCGTGGCAGTGTGCTGGCGGTGATCTACACCGCGGTCCCGTTATTGCTGGTGTTTGCGGTGTCGTTCATCTCGCCGGTGTTCATCGAGCGTTACCTGACCGCTTACGCCTTGGGTCTGCCGATGGTTGTCGCACTGGCCGTCGATCGCTTGTACGCAGACTTCAAGGTCTTGGCACTGGCCGTGCTGCTGCTGTTTGTCGGTGTCGAGCTGGTGGGGGTGAAGAACAATGCCACGGTGGATACTGAGGATCAGATCAGCGTCATGGCCAAACACGTGAACCAGCACTTCATGCCCGGCGACCGAATCGTCACCAGTGACATGCTCTGGTACCTGAGTTACGTCTATTACAACCAGACCAACGCCAAACCGATGCTGTACACGCCACCATTGGCCTATGGCCGGTCGAGCCGGCCGAACGCCTACGGTTTCGGTACGCTGGTGACCAATGACATCTACCTGGATAGCCTCGATGCCTTGCCCAAAGGCACTGGTCGGGTATGGCTGGTCGGTACCCTCGAGGGGGCGGACGAGTTCGCTCCATTGCCCGCGGGCTGGCAACGCGTCGACGAAGCCCGGGGGGGAGGCGCCGTGGCACGCTTGTATGTGCTGAAGTAATCCGTGGTTTCAGGGCTTAAACGATTCAACTTTTAAACGGTTATATCAATTGCGTTTTCCAGTCGATTTAGCTCCAATTTGATATCAAAACACCACTAGCTGTAAGGCCATTCATGGTCTACGCTCCGTCGTACAAAGGACTGAATGACGGGTGAATGGATTGCAGCAGTTCCACTTTATCTCCGGCTTGCCGCGCTCGGGCTCGACCCTGCTTTCTGCCATTCTTTTGCAGAATCCGCGTTTCCATGCCGGCATGACCAGCCCCGTGGGCGCACTCTTTTCCGGCGTTCTGGAGCAATGCAGCGCCGGCAGCGAATTCGGCGCGGTGATCGACACCGACCTGCGTCGCCGCCTGTTGCGTGGCCTGTTCGATTCTTATTACGCCGACAAGGCCGACAAACCGGTGGTGTTCGACACCAACCGCCTGTGGAGTTCGCGCCTGCCGGCGATCAGCGATCTGTTCCCTCAAGCCAAGATCATTGCCTGTGTGCGCAATGTCGCCTGGGTCATGGACAGCATCGAGCGCCTGTACCGCGCCAATCCCTTCGAAAACACCAAGCTGTTCGGCGATGCGGTTGAGCGCAACACGGTCTACAGCCGCTGCGAAACCCTGGCCCAACGCAATCGGTTGGTGGGGTTTTCCTGGGCCGCCCTCAAGGAAGCCTATTACGGCGAACACGCCGACTCACTGCTGATCATCGATTACGACCTGCTGAGCCAGGCGCCAGAGCGGGTGATGCGGCTGGTTTACGACTTCATCGGTGAACCCTGGTTCGAACATGATTTCGATCATTTGGCCTACGACGCACCGGAATTCGACCAGGCCCTTGGCCTCTCGGGGCTGCACAAGGTGAAGGCCAAGGTTCAATTGCAGTCCAGGCGCACGATCCTGCCGCCGGATTTGTTCAAGCAATACGCCGAGTTGTCCTTTTGGCTCGATGGCTCAGCCAGCGCCGCCAATGTCATTCGTATGAAAGCCGACGCCGCGATCAGTTGATCGCGGCGTTTTCATTGGTCTGTCAAAAAGTTCGAGTCCGGGTGAGCAGCATGTGGTGGAGCAAAGGCAAGTCGCGGGTTACTCAAGGCGCACGAGCGCTGGCCTCGCCAATGATCATGTCCCTGGAGCCGCGCATGCTGTTCGATGGTGCGGTGGCCGCCACAGTGGCCGATACTGCCCAGGCTGACACCCATACCACGGCCGACGCGGTCAAGGCACCGACTGCCGACAAGTCGGTCGCCAGCAAGGACACCCACGGCCAGGCCGATGCCACGCCAACCCCGACACCTGTCGCGGTGCCAGGGCAAAGCGTGGTGTTCGTCGATTCGCGGGTCAAGGACGCCAACAGCCTGCTTAAAGGCGTCGCGCCGGGCACTCAGGTGGTCCAGCTGGACGCGGGCAAGGACGGCTTGCAGCAGATTGCCGACTACCTCGACACCCATCAGGGCATCAGTTCGGTGCAGATCATTGCCCACGGCAACGCAGGCGATCTGTGGCTGGGTAATAGTTATCTGTCGGCCGATAACGTCGCGGCCCGCAGCGCCGTGCTGGCGGAAATCGGCAAGGACATGAACGTCGGCGGCGACATCATGATCTACGGCTGCTACACCGCCGAAGGCGAGCGCGGCTTGAGTTTCGTCGACTCGCTGGCGCAACTGACCGGCCGTGATATCGCCGCTTCCAGCAACCGCACCGGGGTCGGTGGCGACTGGAATCTGGAAATTGCTACCGGCAACATCGAAAGCGCCAACGTGCTCTCGACCACGGCCATGAGCGAGTATCAGTGGGGCCTGGCCACCTGGACCGCCACCAACAACGCCAACACGGGCGTCGGCTCGCTGCGTGCCGCCCTCGCCTCGGCGCAGAACGGCGATATCGTCACATTCAGCACCGGCATGACGGTGCAGTTGACCTCCGAATTGCTGATCAACAAGAACGTCTACGTTGATGGCGACTTGAACAACGACGGTGTGGCAGATGTGACTCTTGATGGTCAGTACAAGACCCGAGTGGTTGAAGTGGCGTCTGGCAGTACCGTGACGCTCGATGGCCTGGTGATCACCCGTGGCCTGGTGGCGGGCAACGGTGGCAACGGTGGCTACGGTGCCACGGGCGCGATGGCGGGGGGGATTTTCAACGCAGGGATTCTGACCCTGAAAAACGTTACCGTGACCTCCAACGCCGCTTCCGGTGGTGGTGGCGGCGGCGGTGTCACGGGCGCTTTTTACGGCGGTGGCGGCGGCGGTGGTGGCGGTTTGGGCGGCCAGGGCGGCGGGCACGGCGGTTCGGCAGGGCCGGGCACCGGCACATTGGGCGGCCAGGCGGGCAGCGGCGGTGTCGGTGGTTATGGCGGCGGTTATGACGCCACCCACATGGGCGGTCGCGGTGGTTCCACCACTGGCGGTGCTGGCGGGGTGGGCGTTTCCTATTACAGCAACGGCGGTAACGGTGCGACGGCCACCAATGGCACGATTTCCATTGGCGGTGGCGGCGGCGGGGCCGGTTGGGACAAGGTAGGTGGTGCTGGCGGCAACGCGGTAGGCGGGATCTACAACGCCAGCAGCGGCACCATAACCGTCATCGGCACGTCGACCATCAGCAACAACATCGGCGCCGGTGGCGGCGGTGGCGGTGGTGGTGGCCAAGGCAGCAATGCCAGTAATGGCGGCATTGGCGGCCGGGGCGTCGGTGCGATCTGGAACAAAGGCACGTTACTGATCACGGCTGCCAACTTCGCGGCCCTGGCCGGTAATGCCGCAGCCAGTGGTGCAGGCGGTACCGCGCAGGGCGGAGGTTCAACCGGCACCTCGCCGACCTCTTTCTCGACTATCTACAACGACGGTGGCGTACTCAACACCGCGTATTCGCCACCGCCGACCGCGACCATTGTGGTCGCCGACACCACACTGAGCATCGGCGAAACGTCCTTGGTGACGATCACCTTTTCCGAGGCCGTGACCGGTTTCACCAACGCGGACCTGACTATCCCCAACGGCACCCTGAGCGCCGTCAGCAGCAGCGATGGCGGCATCACCTGGACGGCAACGTTCACCCCGTCCGCCAGTATTTCCGATACGACCAACGTCATCACCCTGGACAACACCGGCGTGATAAACGGCCTGGGCACCGCCGGCGTCGGCACCACCAACTCCAATAACTACACGGTCGACACCGTACGCCCGACCGCGACCATCGTGGTGGCGGACAATGCGCTGAAAGTCGGCGAAACCTCGCTGGTGACCATCACCTTCAATGAAGCGGTCACCGGTCTCACCAACGCGGACCTGACGATTGCCAACGGTACGCTCACGGCGGTGAGCAGCAGCGATGGCGGCATCACCTGGACGGGAACCTTCACCCCAACCGCCAGCATCACCGATACGACCAACCTGATCACTCTGGACAACACCGGAGTCAGCGACCTGGCGGGCAACGCCGGTAGCGGCACCACCGACTCCAACAACTACGCCATCGATACGGTACGCCCGACCGCCACGATTGTGCTGGCCGATACAACGCTGACCGCGAGTGAAACCTCGCTGGTGACCATTACGTTCAGCGAAGCGGTGAGTGGTTTCACCAACGCCGACCTGACCATCGCCAACGGCACGCTGAGCGCAGTGAGCAGCAGCGATGGCGGCATCACCTGGACCGCGACCTTCACGCCGTCGGCCAGTGTCAATGACACCACCAACCTGATCACCCTGAACAATACCGGGGTCAGTGATCTGGCGGGCAACACCGGGAGCGGCACCACCAATTCGAACAACTACGTGATCGACACCGTCCCGCCGACTGCGACCATCGTGGTCGCCGACAACGCACTGAAAATCGGCGAAACCTCACTGGTGACCATCACTTTCGATCAGGCCGTGAGCGGTTTCACCAACGCGGACCTGAGCATCGCCAACGGTACACTCACGGCGGTGAGCAGCAGCGACGGCGGCATTACCTGGACGGCGACCTTCACCCCGACCGCCAGCATCACCGACGCGACCAACCTGATCACCCTGGACAACACCGGCGTGCAGGCGGCCGCCAGCGGTAACGTAGGCATTGGCACGACCGATTCCAACAACTATGCCATCGACACCGTGCGCCCGACGGCCACTATCGTGGTCGCGGACACGGCACTGAAAATCGGCGAAACCTCGCTGGTGACCATTACGTTCAGCGAAGCGGTGAGCGGTTTCACCAATGCGGACCTGACCATCGCCAACGGTACGCTCACTGCGGTGAGCAGCAGCGACGGCGGCATCACCTGGACGGCGACCTTCACCCCGAGCGCCAGCATCAACGACACCACCAACCTGATCACCCTGGACAATACCGGGATCAGCGATTTGGCGGGCAACGCCGGCAGCGGCACCACCGATTCCAATAACTACGCCATCGACACCGTGCGCCCGACCGCCACGATTGTGCTGGCCGATACGACGCTGACCGCGGGCGAAACCTCGCTGGTGACCATTACCTTCAGCGAAGCGGTGAGCGGTTTCACCAACGCCGACCTGACCATCGCCAATGGCACGCTGAGCGCGGTGAGCAGCAGCGATGGCGGCATCACCTGGACTGCGACCTTCACGCCTTCGGCG
>NZ_JBFTML010000062.1:0-28397 GCF_056396925.1 Pseudomonas sp. 05N433
GGATACTGGATGTGCCGACGCCTTCGCGGGCAAGCCTCGCTCCTACAGTACCGTGCAGATCCCCCTGTAGGAGCGAGGCTTGCCCGCGAAAGCGGTCTGTCTGCCACACAATCCAGCCACAAAATATCCCTTGCTCGCCCTAATCCCTTTCGGTTATCACTTTGTACATGGTTAGACAGGTACGATTTGACAAGAAACAACGGATTATCGATGAGCTTGTCCGGCGCATCGAAAGCGGCCTCATGGAGGACGGCTTGCTATTGCCGGGTGAACATCAGTTGGCTCAAGAATTCAAGGTCAGCCGCGGCACGCTGCGTGAAGCCCTGGCCGAACTGAAGCGGCGTCACTACATCACCACGCAAAGCGGAGTCGGTTCCATCGTTACTTACGACGGCGTAGTGCTCGATCAGAGCAGCGGCTGGGCCCAGGCACTGGCGGACAGCGGGGCGTTGATCAATACCGAAGTGCTGCGACTGGAGGCGGTGACCCGTCCTGACCTGCTGTCGCGGTTCGGCACCGATCAATTCATCACCCTCGACCGTCGCCGGCGCGCCACCGACGGTACGCTGGTGTCTCTGGAACGCGCGTTAATGCCCGCGACCGGAGGCCTGGAAGGCCTGCCGCGAGTGGGACTGATTGATAACTCCCTGACCATCACGTTGGCTGCCTACGGCTATGTCGGCGAGCACGGCGATCAGTGGATCGGTGCCGAACCCTTGAACGCCGAAGACGCCGAACTGCTCGGGCGCCCGGTCGGCACGGTGTTCCTCAAGGCCCTGCGCACCACCTACGACCGTCAGAACCGTTTCATGGAGCAGGTCGAAAGCCTGCTCGATCCGGTGCACTTTCGTCTGCACTTGCAGTTTGGAGCTCCAAAGTGACCGCGCTCAACCGTGCCCTCGGCGCGTTCTATGGACTGGCCCTGGGCGATGCGCTGGGCATGCCGACCCAATCCCTGAGCCGCGCCGACATCAAGGCGCGCTTCGTTGAAATCACCGATCTGCAAGACGCCGGCCCCGATCAACCGATTGCCGCGAACCTGCCCAAAGGTTCTATCACCGACGATACCGAGCAGGCGATTCTGGTCGCTCGGTTGTTGATCGAGAGCGAGGGCCGGATCGAACCGGCGGTACTGGCCCAACGATTGATCGAATGGGAAGCCGGGATGCAGGCCAAGGGCTCGCAAGACTTGCTCGGCCCTTCGACCAAACGCGCGATCGAAATGATCCTCGCCGGCCACTCGCTGGAAGAGGCCGGGCGCCACGGCACCACCAATGGCGCGGCGATGCGCATCACCCCGGTGGGGATTGCGGCCGATGTCGCCGATCCTGAGCGTTTCATCCGCTCCGTGGTGCAAGCCTGTCAGGTGACCCACAACACCACGCTGGGGATTGCCAGTGCGGCGGCGGTGGCGGCAGTGGTTTCCGCCGGGATCAACGGCATGGACCTGGGCGAGGCGTTGAACCTTGGCCAGCAATTCGCGCAGCAGGCAGAAAGTCACGGCCACTGGGTCGCCGGCGGGCGGATTGCCTCGCGCATCAGTTGGGCGCGGAGCATCGGCATCGACAGCGACAAGGCGTTGCTGGCGGATTTGCTGTACGACGTGATCGGCACTTCGGTGGCCTCACAGGAATCGGTGGTGGTGTCGTTTGCGCTGGCCCAGCAAGTGGCCATCGGCGAGATGACGGCCTTCGAAGCGCTGTGCATGGCCGCGAGCCTGGGCGGTGACACCGACACCATCGCGGCGATGCTCGGCGCCATGCTCGGGGCCTGTCTGGGGCTTGAGAGTTGGCCGGTGGCGATGATCGAGCAGGTTAAAGCGGTTAACTCGTTGGAGTTGGAACCGTTGGTAAAAGGACTGTTGGCTTTACGTTGACTGGACTGGCCCCATCGCGGGCTTGCCCGCGATGAACACGCCGCATACTTGAATTTTTCACCCGCAATGGAACGCACAAACACGGGCAGGACGGCCGGCTGTTGTTTTGTCCTCCGAGATTGCCCACACCATAACAATTGCAAGGAGCATTTTCATGAGTTCATCGAACGCCGGGCAAAGCGCCGGACAACTGGAAACCCGTGGTATCGAACCGGTGCCGGAAGGGGAGTGCAACGGTCATCCGCTGCAACTGTTCTGGGTCTGGTTTGCGGCCAACATTTCCATTCTCGGCTTGCCGTTGGGTGCCACGCTGGTGGCCTTTCGCGGCCTGGCGATCTGGCAAGCGATCATCGTCGCGATCCTTGGTGCCGCCGGCTCTTTCGCGGTGGTCGGGATCATCTCCATTGCCGGTCGTCGTGGCCGCGCACCGAGCCTGACACTGTCGCGAGCGATCTTCGGCGTACGTGGCAATATCGGCCCGACGCTGGTCTCGCTGATGTCGCGCCTGGGTTGGGAAACGGTCAATACCACCACCGCCGCGTTCGTCCTGCTGTCGCTGTGCTCGATAGTGTTCGGCTCGCCGGTGGAAGCCAAAAGCGCGCCGCTGCTGACCCTGGTGTTCATCGCGATTTTCGTGCTGCTGACGTTGTCGGTGTCCGGTCTCGGCCACGCCACATTGTTGGTGATCCAGAAATGGGCAACCTATGTGTTCGGTGCGCTGAATATCCTGGTCGGTGGTTTCCTCTGCGCGACCATCGATTGGAGCGCCGTATTCAATGCCACGCCAGCACCGCTGAGCGCGATGATCATCGGCATCGGCACCATGGCCGCCGGCACCGGGATCGGTTGGGCCAACGCCGGCGCGGACATGTCGCGCTACCAGCACCGCAGCGTCAAAGCGGTGCGCCTGGTGGCGTCGGCGGCGTTCGGTGCGGGGATTCCGCTGGTGCTGCTGATCACCCTTGGCGGTCTGCTGTCGGTGGGTAACAACGATCTGGCCTCGGCCACTGACCCGATTGTCGCGATCCGCGACATGCTGCCGAGCTGGATGGCGGTGCCGTACCTGATCACCGCGTTCGGCGGGCTACTGCTGTCGAACAACCTGTCGGTGTACTCCGCCGGGCTGACCACCTTGACCCTCGGTCTGAAGGTCAAGCGCGTGTACGCGGTGGTGGTCGATATCGTGGCGATCTTCGCCGGCTCGATCTACTTCATGCTGATCGCCGAGAGCTTCTACGGTCCGTTCATTACCTTCATTTCCTTGCTGGCGGTGCCCATCACGGCGTGGGTCGGGATCTTCGTGGTCGACCTGATCCATCGTCATTACTACAGCCCCAAGGACCTGCTGGACGTCAGCCCGAGCAGCGCCTACTGGTATCGCGGCGGCGTCGAGTGGCGTGCATTCGGTGCGTGGGCGGTGGCGATTGTGTTGGGTTTCAGCTTCACCACCATTGGCACCACTGAACAAGATGTCTGGTTCCGGGGCTTCCTGTCCGACTCATGGCTGGGCCACAACGGCTTGGGCTGGATCGTGACGTTCGTGGTGGCTGGCGGGATTTACTGGGTGCTCGGCGGCGCCAAGGACCGTCGTACCGCGTTGCTCGAGCCTGCGCATGTCTAGGCTGCTGCACACCGGCCAGGTCATCATCGACCTGGTCATGGCCGTGGATAGATTGCCTCATTCGGGCGGTGACGCGCTGGCGCAATCCGCCCGTTTCGAGGCGGGCGGCGGTTTCAATGTGATGGCCGCGGCCCGACGGAACGGCTTGCCGGTGGTTTACCTCGGGCGCCATGGCAACGGCCGTTTTGGTGATCTGGCCCGGGAGGCGATGGCGGCAGAAGGCATTCGGATCGGCATCGCTCACCGTGCTGAGCGCGACACCGGGTTGTGTGTCGCACTGACTGAAGCCTCGGCCGAACGTACGTTCATTTCCTACATCGGTGCCGAAGGCGAATTGACCGCCGAAGACCTGGCCAGTGTGCCGGCCGAGGCGGGCGACTTTGTCTATGTCAGCGGCTACAGCCTGCTGCATGCCGGCAAGGCTCAGGTGCTGGTGGATTGGGTGCTGGAGTTGCCGGACGGGATCAAAGTGGTATTCGATCCGGGACCGTTGGTGGATTCGCCGGACGCACCGCTGATGAAGGCCTTGCTGCCGCGCATCGATCTGTGGACCAGCAACCGTGTCGAGGCGCTTCGGTTTACCGGGACGTCGGACACTGCCGAGGCGTTGAATATTTTGGCGGATCAGTTGCCGACGGACGCCCTGATGGTGGTTCGCGATGGGCCGCAGGGTTGCTGGATCAACCAGCATGGCGACCGTCGGCAGGTGCCGGGATTCAAGGTCTCGGCCGTCGACAGCAACGGTGCGGGGGATGCCCATGCCGGGGTGTTTGTGGCCGGGTTGGCGCAGGGCTTGTCGGCGGCTGAAGCGGCACGGCGGGCGAACGCGGCAGCGGCGTTGGCGGTCACTCGTTGGGGGCCGGCGACTTCGCCGGGGGCGGTGGAGGTGGACGCGTTGATCCGCGAAACTTTCAGCGCCTGATCAGCCGCCATCGGCCCTCAAATTCACCCTTAATCCTGACTTTCAACCCGCCTTGCGCAACGCCTCGATCAACTCTTGCTTGCGCATGCTCGAGCGCCCCGGAATCTTCTTCGCCCGGGCTTCCCTCATCAGGCTGTCCACCGTCTGGGTATCGCGTGACGCCTTGCTGTTGCGCGGTTTGCCCTCACGGGTGGCGACTGCACGGCGGGCTGATTCCTTGCGATCGGCAGACTTGGCAGCGGCCGGTTTCTTGCGTCCCGAGCCGCCGGCGCGCTCACCGCCACCCGACTGCTTGTTTACCGTCGCCCAGGCGCGGGCCTCGGCTTCATCTTTCGACACGCCTTTGCGTTCGTAGTTTTCTTCGATGTGTTCGGCCTTGCGTTTCTGCTCGGCGGTGTATTTGTCTTTGCTTCCACGAGGCATGGGATTTCTCCTGGCTATAGGAGCTGGCGCAGGCTTCGCCAGCTCCTGCTCGGTTAGTTATCCAGTTTGCGCGCCGCCTCAACCCCAGCGGCGCTGAGTTTGATCGGCAGGTTCAGCGAGTGCTCGCCGGCTTCGTTGCAGATCACATGACCGTGCTGGATCAGCCCACGCTCCTGCAGCGTCGCAAGGGTGCTGGCCACGACTTTCTCCCCCCGGTAATTGTCCAGAACCTCCTTGCCCAAGCCGCTTGGATGGGCATGCAGCAGGCGGGTCAGGACTTCTTTTTCCAGGTTTTTATCGACGTTCATGGTGACCTCTTGGTTGGGATGGACGAGTGTTGCTCCTCGCTCGCATTGGCGAGCCCTTACTCGATATTGGTCCGTCCCCGACCGGGATTGGTGCCTGATGAACGACGAGCGGTGTGGCTCTGGCTCCTCAGCCGACGCCGATTTCTTCCTTGAACAGCTCCATGAATCCCTTCAAGCGTTGATGGCGAACCTGTGCCAGACGCTGGCCGGTGGTCGTTTGGAAGCCGTCCGCCAGGTGCAGCAATTTGGTCTGGAAATGATCGAGGCAAAAGCGTTTGTCATCGTAGTCCCGCTCGTTTGCCTCCGGGTCCACAGGGTCGTACAGCGCGCTGCCCATGCGCCCGGCAATGTAGAAAGTACGCGCCACGCCGAGCATGCCAAGCGAGTCGAGGCGGTCGGCGTCCTGGATGATTCGGGCTTCGAGGGTCGTGGGTGTGATGTTGGCGCTGAAGCTATGGGCCTCAATGGCATGGACGACCGCGGTGATTTTTGCGTCAGGCCAATCCATGGCTGTCAGCACTGTCGACGCTTTCTGCGCCGCCAGCCGTGACGCCTGGGAACGCAGCGGCGAGTTCTTCTCCACTGCCACGCAATCGTGCAACAGCACGGCGGCCAGCAGGACCTCAAGATCACCGCTTTCTTCAGCATGAAGCGTGCGCACGTTGTGCCATACCCGTTGCAAGTGCGACAGATCGTGGGCGCCATCCTCGCCAGGTTCCAGCGCATGGGGCAGCAGTTCAGAGGCTAGATTCTGCAGAGGCGCGAAAGCGGCGGTGCTCATAAATGTCCTAAGTATGAAAACGCTTTTGTGGCGAGGGAGCTTGCTCCAATGCCAGTAAGTTAAACCGTAAATGCAATCCGTAGCAGCTGCCGAGCCTGCGAGGCTGCGTTCGGCTGCGCAGCAGTCGTGAATCCGGCTGACGCGGTCTGCCTGACGCACCGCAAGTTCTGGTTTGACGACTGCTTTGCAGCCGAACGCAGCCTCGCAGGCTCGGCAGCTGCTACGGAGAGTGTGTTACGGCTGAGATTACTTAGCGAATCGACATTAGCCACAAAGGCCCCCTCCATCATTTCAAATGTGACGAGCGCCGCGCGCGGACTTAGTATGGCGTTTTCAACTTTTGACAAGGCACGTCCATGACGATCGAAATCCGCCCGGCAACCCCCAGCGATGCTCCGCAAATCCTCGCGTTCATCACTGAACTGGCCGACTTCGAACGTGCCCGCCACGAAGTCATCGCCAGCGTCGCCGACATCGAGCGCAGCCTGTTCAGCGAAGGCGCCACCGCCCATGGCCTGATCTGCCTGCGCGATGGCCTGCCGATCGGCTTCGCGGTGTTCTTCTTCAGCTATTCCACCTGGCTGGGCAGCAATTGCCTGTACCTCGAAGACCTCTACATCACCCCTGAACAACGGGGCGGCGGCGCCGGTAAAACCTTGCTGCGCCACCTGGCAAAAATCGCCTGTGCCAATGACTGCGGCCGTTTCGAATGGAGCGTGCTGGACTGGAACAAACCGGCGATTGAATTCTACAAATCCCTCGGCGCACAACCGCAGGAAGAGTGGGTGCGGTATCGGATGGATGGGGCGGTGCTAAGGGATTTTGCCGAGGGCGGCTGATCGATTGATGGCGATCTGACACGCATCGGTTGTCTACACCGCTCTAGTCCTGCATTCTGTGCGCCTTTTGCGCGCTCACGGACGACACTTGCAATGCCTTTGGCACCCTTTCTCCACGCCCGTGGAGCCTTCGCCGCGTCAATGAGTGACTGGCGATGAGCGGACTTCGGGCGACGATGCGTTTGTATGGCCTGGTGAAAAAACTCGGCTCCACGGACGACCGCCATCGCCAGCCGGTGGACATCCTTTGCACCCTCAATCGCACGGGCGGTAAGGCGATCCGGGCGTTCGTCTCGCGTCTGGATGCCGAGTTGATGGCGCGCAGTCGCGGTCTTGAGGAGTACCGCGTTGTCCCGCTTCGCACGTTCGATCCAAATCAGTTGATCCAGGATCATCAGGGCTGGCTGACGCTGCACGTCTGCTGTGGCTTCGTTGTCCTGGCGGATCAATCGTTATTGAACGATGGCACATTGTTGCCCATGGGCTGGTACGTCTACTCCGACATCGGTCAATGGACCGCAGAGCATTACATCGACTTCGGCCCGCAAATGACTAGCCTGCTGCAGACGTCCTATAACCGGATCGGCTTGCGCGACTACAACGCTTGGCTCAATGACTTCGACAGCGTCTCGGATGCGGATATGGAATGGCAAGTCGCCGAAGCCTGGCAAACCCTTCACAACGTTTCATCTCCCGACAGCCATGACGATTGTCACGCGCTATTCGACCCGGTCGATAACCGCTGGCGCTTCGCCGCGGCCGACATTGATATCTATCAGCCTCACCCTGAACCTCAGTAGCAAGGAGCTTTGACTTGAGTGGAAAACCCGCTGCGCGCGTCACCGACCCGACCGCGTGCCCGTTGTCGGGCCATGGCACCAACCCGATCGTGTCTGGTTCCCCGGACGTGTTCTTCGACGGCCTCGGCGCTGCCCGAATGACCGATAAATCCGCCTGCGGCAGCCCGATCACCGGCGCGGTCTCCAGCACGGTATTTATCAATGGCCTCAACGCTGCAACGCTCGATAGTACGGGCGGGCATGGCAACGTGGTGGTTGGAGGCTCCGGCACCGTCATTATTGGGCAAAGCGGGGGAGGCGCCACGTTCAGTGGGTTGTTGCCGATGCCGGTGCATTTCACGGACAGGTTGCAAGTGGTCAATGAGGCGACTGGAGAGCCGGTTCCCTATCACCCCTACACCATTCAGCGTGGGGACGGCAGCGAAGAGCATGGCATCACGGATGCGTCCGGGTTTACCCATACTGTCAGTTCGCATTTGGCTGAAACCATTAAATTGTTTGTGGAGTAATTGGGGATGCCAGGTGAAAACGCGGCAGCGAAGGAAGCGTTGCCGAAAAGACAGGTTTGCGATCATCCACTGACAGACCCAAAAGACACTTCGGTGAAGCAGGTTGCCATTACGGTAAAGAAAATATTTATCTTTTTTATCGGTGGGGCTGGGGATCAGGAAAGTTACTACTTGAGTGGTCCTAACTGGAACGTCAGTTATGTTCGTGACGACGTGTTGGCGGATGCTGATGCTCTGAACTATCTCTGTCGGTGCCCTGTACGGGCAATGGCCTACAATAAATTTATAACTGATGAAGATTTGGCAAAAAATGTTCTGAGTGAAATTCCTGACACCTCCACAGCGGTTTATATTGTTGGACACAGTCTGGGTGGCTGGAACGGTGCACACCTCTCCAGTGTGTTGACGGATAAGGGGTACAAAATAAGGATGTTGATTACTCTGGACCCGGTGGGCGAAGGGAAAATTGTCTACGGCATTTCCAATATTTACAGGTTGACTCCTAAACCCAAAGCAGAATTCTGGATCAATGTCCGAGCTGCAAAAGTAAACGACCGGAACGTGTCTGACTTTGTTGCGGACTTCGGTGAGCAATGGGAGATTACGTCGGGTCCGAATGTAAGTGGCAGGGTGGATGTCAATCATGCAGATGCGAACATTATGTTCGCGAAGCCGTTAGACGGTGGAAAGTCTGCTCGCCAGTTGTTGGCGGAGTCCATACTCAGCTACTTTAAAGAGAAATAACTATGCGCAATTTTGTTTTTTGTCTTTTTATGGTGTTGTGTGCTTCGTGCTCTTCAAAACACGGAAGACCCATCGCGACGCTTCATTACGAGAAGGTGGAAACTTCACCGAGTGGTAATTCCTATCAGATAAGGTTTACCAGTGATACAGAGCTTTTGGGTTTGTTCAAGTCCAAGATCGGTGAGGGATTGGTATGTGCGCTGGAAGATGATCTTGACTTTTCCGTCGGGCATTACATAAAACGCTCTGGAAGAGGGACTGTCGAATTTGTGAAAGACTCTTCAGGTGAGCATTATATTTCAATGATCCTCTTCCGCGAGGCTGAGGAACTGCAAGGGAAAGAGACTATTCTCACCGGTCAAGCACTGCGTGAGATTCTCGATAAGCGTGAGTTCATGTTGTGCACGTTCAGAGTTCATACCACTCGTTACAAAACATACTTCTCAAATGTTATGCGCGTGCCGACAGCAGATCTGTTGAAGGCAGCTGCTAAAGAGTAATAGCGAACGGTTAGGCTTCTTGTCAGAAAGCAAGCAGCCTTACTGCACACTCGCTTCCCAGTTACCGCTCATCAAACCATCAAGTGCCTGCCTCACGGTGATCTTGAAAACCCCGGCCTTTCCCTCATCGAAGGCCGATTTCCAGTACGTATACCCCTGACTGAAATCAGCAATCTCGGCGGTCTAACCCACGCGGTGGGTGAGGCCGAGTTGCAGAGCTTTGGCGAAGAAAATCTAGCTATATTTGTAAATCCCATAATGTGGGAATGATATTTATATATTGAGATTTCTCTGCGTCCAGGTCTATAGTCCAGCTCACTCACTGCCAAAAAACAAAACAGGTGAAGCGATGCTGGCGCAATTGATCGCGCTCGATTGGGGGACAACCTCATTACGTGCTTACAAACTCGGCTTCGGTGGCCAGGTGCTGGAACAGCGTGCGCTGTCGTCCGGGATCATGCAGTTGCCCAAGACGCCGCGAACCATCGCCGGTCAGGCATGCGCCGACGGTTTTGAACTGGCCTTTGATGAGGCTTGCGGTGACTGGCTCGACGCGCAGCCCGATGTGCCGGTGATTGCCTGTGGCATGGTCGGCAGCGCTCAGGGCTGGCGCGAAGCGGCCTACTGCGACACGCCGGCGAACGTCGCCAATCTCGGAACTTCCCTACAAACCGTTCGCAGTCTTCGCGGTGTCGATGTGCACATCGTGCCGGGTGTGATTCAGCGTTCGCACTTGCCCAACGTTATGCGTGGCGAGGAAACCCAGGTCCTCGGCGTATTGCAGAATCTGCCGGGCGAGGCGGGTAGGGATCTGCTGATAGGCCTGCCGGGCAGTCATTCGAAATGGGTGCAAGTGGCCGACGGCTGCATCGTGCATTTCGATACCTTCATGACCGGCGAAGTCTTCGCCGTACTCAGCGAACACAGCATTCTGGGGCGCACTCAGCAGCGCGGTGGGGCTTTTGATGGCGATGCTTTTGACCGTGGCGTGCAAGTGGCGCTGTCGGCGGATGGCGAGATCGGGCCGCTGTCGACGTTGTTCAGTGCCCGCAGCCTGGGGCTGACCGGCGAGCTGAGCGCTACCGCTCAGCCGGACTATCTGTCCGGCCTGTTGATCGGCCATGAACTGTCGGCCCTGGCCAATGTTCAGCGGCGTCGACGCAATAGCGTGCACCTGCCCTCGATCATCCTCATCGGCAACGCTCAACTCTGCGCTCGCTACAGCCGGGCGCTCGACGCCTGCGGTTTTACCCGGGTGACCCTGGCCGAGCAGGCTACCGAACGCGGCTTGTGGCAGTTGGCGGTCGCCGCCGGACTGATCACGACATCCTCATCCCGTTAAACCTGACTGGAGGTCTGACATGCTCAAGCAAGCATTGGCACAAAACGGTCTGATCGCGATCTTGCGTGGCCTGCGTCCGCAAGAGGCGGCAGCCGTCGGCGAAGTCCTGTATTCGGCCGGATTTCGCGTCATCGAAGTGCCGCTTAATTCCCCTGAACCGTACGAAAGTATCCGCATCCTGCGCAGCACATTACCCGCCGATTGCCTGATCGGCGCGGGCACGGTGTTGACGCCGGAACAGGTCGAGCAGGTGAAAGCGGCGGGCGGCCAGGTGATCGTCATGCCCCACAGCGATGCCAAGGTGTTGCGCGCGGCGAAGGCAGCAGGGCTGTTCCTGTCGCCGGGCGTGGCAACGCCGACCGAAGCCTTTGCCGCGCTGGCCGAAGGGGCGGATGTGCTGAAGATGTTCCCGGCCGAGCAGATGGGCCCAGCTGTAGTGAAAGCCTGGCTGGCGGTGTTGCCTGCGGGGACGGTGCTGGTGCCAGTGGGCGGGATTACGCCAGACAACATGCAGGTGTTTGTCGAGGCCGGTGTCAAAGGTTTCGGTCTCGGCTCCGGGTTGTTCAAACCGGGCATGACGGCTGACGAAGTAGCGGTGCGCGCCAAGGCATATGTCGCTGCATGGAACGCTCTGCGTTAAGACTTTCTGGCGCTGTGAGCGCTGCATCTACAAGAGAGACAATAGAGATGAAAATCACCAAACTCACCACCTTCATCGTTCCGCCGCGCTGGTGCTTCCTCAAGGTCGAGACCGACGAGGGCGTGACCGGTTGGGGCGAGCCCGTGGTTGAAGGCCGCGCGCACACCGTTGCTGCTGCGGTCGAGGAATTGTCCGACTACCTGATCGGTAAAGATCCACGCAACATCGAAGACATCTGGACGGTGCTCTACCGTGGCGGCTTCTACCGGGGCGGGGCGATCCACATGAGCGCGCTGGCCGGTATCGACCAGGCGTTGTGGGACATCAAGGGCAAGGCGCTGGGGGTGTCGGTCAGCGATTTGCTGGGCGGCCAGGTGCGGGACAAGATCCGGGTTTATTCCTGGATCGGTGGTGATCGCCCGGCGGACACTGCTCGCGCCGCGAAAGAAGCGGTCAGCCGTGGTTTCACCGCAGTGAAAATGAACGGCACCGAAGAACTGCAATTCCTCGATTCCTTTGAGAAAGTCGACCTGGCGTTGGCCAACGTTGCCGCCGTGCGCGATGCGGTGGGCCCGAATGTCGGCATCGGCGTGGACTTCCATGGTCGGGTGCACAAGCCGATGGCCAAGGTGCTGATGAAGGAACTCGACCCGTACAAACTGATGTTCATCGAAGAACCGGTGCTCAGTGAAAACTACGAAGCGCTGAAGGAGCTGGCGCCGCTGACCAGCACACCGATTGCCCTCGGTGAGCGGTTGTTCTCGCGTTGGGATTTCAAGCGTGTGCTCAGCGAAGGCTACGTCGACATCATCCAGCCTGATGCGTCCCACGCGGGCGGCATCACCGAAACCCGCAAGATCGCTAACATGGCCGAAGCCTACGACGTGGCGCTGGCGCTGCATTGCCCGCTGGGCCCGATTGCCCTGGCGGCGTGCCTGCAACTGGATGCGGTTTGCTACAACGCGTTCATTCAGGAACAGAGCCTGGGCATCCATTACAACGAGAGCAATGACCTGCTCGATTACGTGAAAGACCCGCGGGTATTCGACTACGACAAAGGCTTTGTGAAGATCCCCAATGGGCCGGGTTTGGGGATCGAGATCAACGAGGAGTATGTGATCGAACGCGCCGCTGTCGGCCACCGCTGGCGCAACCCGATCTGGCGCCATGCCGATGGCAGTTTTGCCGAGTGGTGATACTCACGCGGTGATCGTTCCCACGCTCTGCGTGGGAATGCCTCACCGGACGCTCTTGGGTCGCATGGCTGCGTTCCCACGCAGAGCGTAGGAACGATCAACCACCATGATCTCAATAAACATAAGAAGAGGCACCCCCATGCAACCGCAAACCCTCACCGGGCAGGCGTCGTTGGTGACGCCCAGTCGCAAGCGTTTTTTCATCATGGTCCTGTTGTTCATCACGGTGGTGATCAACTACCTGGACCGCAGCAACCTGTCCATTGCCGCCCCGGCGCTGACCAGCGACCTGGGCATCGATCCGATTCATGTGGGGCTGATTTTTTCCGCATTCGGCTGGACCTACGCCGCCATGCAGATCCCCGGCGGCTGGCTGGTGGACCGGGTGCCGCCGCGCATTCTCTATAGCGTTGCATTGCTGCTGTGGTCGCTGGCCACGGTGATGCTCGGTTTCGCCGCCAGTTTTATCGCATTGTTCGTGCTGCGCATGGCGGTCGGAGCGCTGGAAGCGCCGGCGTACCCGATCAACAGCCGCGTAGTGACAACCTGGTTCCCCGAGCGCGAACGCGCCACAGCCATCGGTTTCTACACCTCCGGGCAGTTCGTCGGCCTGGCGTTCCTGACGCCGGTGCTTGCCTGGCTGCAACACCAATATGGCTGGCACATGGTGTTTGTCAGCACCGGTGTGGTGGGCATCCTTTGGGCAGTGATCTGGTACGCGGTGTATCGCGAACCACGGGATTTCAAGGGCGCCAATGACGCGGAAATCGAGCTGATCCGCGAGGGTGGCGGGTTGGTGGATATTCAGGCCGAAGCCGCCAGGGCCAAGGCGAAATTCAGCTGGATCGACCTCGGAATTGTCCTGAGCAAGCGCAAATTGTGGGGCATTTACCTCGGCCAGTTCTGCCTCAATTCGACTTTATGGTTCTTCCTGACGTGGTTCCCGACTTACCTGGTGAAATATCGCGGCATGGACTTCATCAAGTCTGGCTTGCTGGCGTCACTGCCGTTTCTCGCAGCGTTTGTCGGCGTGCTGTGCTCGGGGTTCTTCTCGGACTTTTTGATCCGTCGCGGCTACACCGTAGGCTTCGCCCGCAAGCTACCGAGCATTGGCGGACTGCTGATTTCCACCTCGATCATCGGCGCCAACTTCGTCGAATCGACGCCGCTGGTGATTGCCTTCCTCGCGCTGGCTTTCTTCGGCAACGGTCTGGCCTCGATCACCTGGTCGCTGGTGTCGACCCTGGCCCCGGCACGCTTGCTCGGACTGACCGGTGGGGTGTTCAATTTCATCGGCAACCTGGCGGCGATTACCACGCCAATCGTCATCGGTTTCCTTGCCTCCGGTGATTCGTTTGCCCCGGCGATCACCTATATCTCTGTTCTGGCGTTGCTGGGTGCGCTGTCCTACGTGTTGCTGGTGGGCAAGGTCGAGCGTATCAAGTTGTAGTCGCAGCCGTCCGGCGACCATAATGCCGCCCGTTCCCTCGCTCAACGGTAAAGGCTGGATATGCAGGAAGACGCCCCAAAAATCGCCAAGGACGCCGCGCCGACCGGCACCCAGACACTGCTTCGCGGCCTGGGTGTGGTGCAGGCGGTGGCCAGTGGCGCCCGCGATCTCAAGGAAATCGCCCGGCTGATCGGCACGACGCGCAGCACCACCCATCGTCTGGCCAGTTGCCTGGTGGACGAGCGTTATCTGCGGGTGGTGCCGCAGGTCGGCTATCTGTTGGGGCCGAAACTGATCGAGCTGGGTTTTCAGGCGCGCGAAGAGCTGCCGTTGGTGACGCTGGCCGGGCCGTATCTGGATGAGTTGTCGGCATTGACCGGCGACACCATTCACCTGGCGATTCGTGAAGGCGACGAGGTGCTGTACCTGCTCAAGAATCCGGGGCGCAATGGCCCGGAAATGCGTTCGCGGGTCGGCCATCGCATGCCGTTGGCGCGTACCGGGATCGGCAAGGCGCTGATGCTCGATGACTCGCAGGAAGAATGGCAACGGCTGTATGAAATCAGCTTGCCGGTGGGCGGGAAAAATCAGTTCTGGCCACAGCACCCGGAGCAATCCTGGGAACAGTTTCAGCAGCGCATGATCGAGTACGTGGCCGGCGGTTACGCCTTCGACCTGGAAGACAACGAACCATCGATTCGCTGCGTGGCGGCACCGATTCGCGATGCCAGCAAGCGCATTGTCGCCGGCATCAGCATCGCCAGCACCGTGCCGTACATGCCGCTGGAAAAAATGGCCGAGCTGATTCCCCTGATCAAAGGGGTCACAGCCCGGCTGTCGGCGGAATTGGGCCTGAAGGTTTAGAGTTTCAGCGTCGCCATGTCGATCACGAAGCGGTATTTCACGTCACCGGCGATCATGCGGGTGTAAGCCTCGTTGATCTGGTGGATGTCGAGCATTTCGATGTCGCAGGAGATGCCGTGCTCGGCGCAGAAGTCCAGTACTTCCTGGGTTTCGGCGATGCCGCCGATCAGTGAGCCGGCCAGCATGCGACGACCCAATACCAGTTTGGCAGCATGCACCGGCGGATCGATCGGCTCGATCAAGCCCACCAGAATGTGCACGCCGTCGAAACGCAGGGTATCGAGGTAGGGGTTGAGGTCGTGCTGCACCGGAATGGTGTCCAGCAGGAAGTCGAATTGTCCGGCGGCGGCCTTCATCTGTTCGGCATCGGTGGACACGATCACGTGGTCCGCGCCTTGGCGACGACCTTCTTCAGCCTTGCTCGCCGAGCGGGTGAACAAGGTCACCTCAGCGCCCATCGCCTTGGCGAACTTGATCCCCATGTGACCGAGACCGCCCATGCCAAGAATCCCGACCTTGTCACCGGCCTTCACGCCGTAGTGCTTGAGCGGCGAGTAGGTGGTGATGCCGGCACATAGAATCGGCGCGGCGCTGGCCAGGTCGAGCTTCTCCGGGATGCGCACGACAAAGTGCTCGCTGACCACGATGCTGTCGGAGTAACCGCCCATCGTGTTGCTGCCATCGACCCGGTCCGGGGTGGCGTACGTCATGGTCGGGCCTTCGAGGCAGTATTGCTCCAGATCGGCCTGGCAGGCTTCGCAATGGCGGCACGAGTCGACCATGCAACCGACGCCGACCAGATCGCCGACTTTGTGTTTAGTAACGTTCGCGCCGACGGCGGTCACTTTGCCGACGATCTCATGGCCGGGCATCAGCGGGTAAACCGCAATGCCCCACTCGTTGCGCGCCTGGTGGATGTCGGAATGGCAGACGCCGCAGTAGAGAATCTCGATTGCGACGTCGTCGGGCCGTGGACTGCGGCGTTCGAATTTCATCGGGGCGAGGGGAGTGGTGGGCGACTGAGCGGCGTATCCGATGGCGGTGTACATGGTGAACCTCGCAAAGCAGTGACAGGTGAGGCGAGCCATTCTGGGCACCGCACGGGTGACCGGCCATGGCGATTCCTCCGGGTGTCATGCCTAATCCTCCGGTATGCACCGTTGATTGGCCGCATTGGCGTTCAGACCTGCGATGATGTTTTCATCCCTTTTTTCGCGACTTTTTTGTGAAGAGCTCTCCATGTTGTTGACCCGTCATCTCGATGCCAATGCCACGCTGGTTTCGCTGATCCAGCGGCTGACCACCCGCGATGGTTTCACGCCTACCACGTTGCCGGGCGTGCAGATTTTGCGGGCCAGTTGTGATTTGGCCCGTGGCCCGCAAATCTACGAGCCAAGCCTGGTCATCATCGCCCAGGGCAGTAAGTTGGCGTATCTGGGGTCGCGTACTCTGGAATACGGTGCCGGGCATTATTTGATTCAGGCGCTGCCGGTGCCGTTCGAGTGCGAGACGTTTTCCGCGCCCGATGGCCCGATGCTGGGCATTTCCATCGCCATTGACCGGGTGTTGCTCGGTGAGTTGGTGTTGGCCATGGGGCTGGCGTCGGGGCGCTGTATCGCGGCGCAGACGCCAGAGTCCATGACTTCGGCGGTGCTCGATGATGCGATGCGGGGTTGTGTTGAGCGGCTGTTGCGCTGTCTGCACGACCCGCTGGAGAGCCAGGTTATGGGACAGGCGCGATTGCGTGAGTTGTTGTTCGTCGCCTTGCGTGGGCCGCAAGCTGATGTATTGCGGGCGCTGGTGGAGCAACAGGGGCAGTTCGCCCGGATCGCGGCCTCCCTGAGCCATCTGCATGCGCATTACACCGAGCCGCTGAACGTCGAAGCCCTGGCCAGTTGCGCCAACATGAGCGCATCGACGTTTCATGAGCATTTCAAACGCTGCACCTTGTTGTCGCCAGTGCAGTATCTGAAGCGTTTGCGCTTGCTCAAGGCCCAGCGCTTGCTGCAGGGCGAAGGATTGGGCGTGGCCCAGGTGGCGCATCGGGTGGGGTATCAGAGCACGTCGCAGTTCAGTCGTGAGTACAAGCGCTACTTCGAGCGTAATCCGGGGGATGAGCGCGCTGCCTGATCCACTGGTTCTTGTGGTGACGCTTGAATTGCGGGCAACAAAAAGGCCCCCGTTCAGGGAGCCTTGTTGTTCAGATGGTCGACTTACATGTTCGGATAAGTCGGGCCGCCGGAGCCTTCCGGCGCCACCCAGGTGATGTTCTGTGCAGGGTCCTTGATGTCGCAGGTCTTGCAGTGAACGCAGTTCTGGGCGTTGATCTGGAAGCGCTTCTCGCCGTCTTCCTGGGTGACCACTTCGTACACGCCGGCCGGGCAGTAACGCTGGGCAGGTTCATCGTACAGCGGCAGGTTCTTGCTGATCGGGATGCTCGCGTCGGCCAGCTTCAGATGGCACGGCTGCTCTTCTTCGTGGTTGGTACCGGAGATGAACACCGAGCTGAGTTTGTCGAAGCTGATCTTGCCGTCCGGTTTCGGGTAGTCGATCTTCTTGCAGTCGGCCGCCAGTTTCAGGCACGCGTAATCCGGCTTGGTGTCGTGCAGGGTGAACGGCAGTTTGCCGCCGAAGATGTTCTGGTCGATCCAGTTGAAACCGCCGCCGACAATGGCGCCGAACTTGTGGATCGCTGGGCCGAAGTTGCGGCTGGCGAACAGTTCGTCGTAGAGCCAGCTCTTCTTGAATGCTTCGACATAAGTGGTCAGCTCTTGCGTGCCGTCCAGATCGGCGAACAGCGCATCGGCCACCGCGTCAGCGGCGAGCATGCCGGACTTCATCGCCGTGTGGCTGCCCTTGATCTTGGCGAAGTTCAGGGTGCCGAGGTCGCAACCGATCAGAGCGCCGCCCTTGAAGACCATTTTCGGCAGCGAGTTCAGGCCGCCTTTGCAGATGGCGCGAGCGCCGTAGCTGACGCGCTTGCCGCCTTCCAGGTATTGCTTGAGCACCGGGTGATGCTTGAGGCGCTGGAACTCATCGAACGGCGACAGGAAGGTGTTGCTGTAGGAAAGATCGACGATCAGACCGACCACCACCTGGTTGTTTTCCAGGTGATAGAGGAACGAGCCCCCGGTGTTCTCGGTGCCCATGATGTCCAGCGGCCAGCCGGCGGTGTGGACCACCAGGCCAGGCTGGTGCTTGGCCGGGTCGATTTCCCAGATTTCTTTCAGGCCGATGCCGTAATGCTGGGCGTCGGCTTCGCTGTCGAGGTTGAAACGCTTGATCAGCTGCTTGCCGATGTGGCCGCGGCAACCTTCGGCGAACAGCGTGTACTTGGCGCGCAGTTCCATGCCTGGGGTGTACAGGCCTTCTTTCGGATTGCCTTCGCGGTCAACGCCCAGATCGCCGGTGATGATCCCGCGGACTACGCCGTTCTCGTCGAACAGCGCTTCCTGGGCGGCGAAGCCCGGGTAGATTTCCACGCCCAGGTTCTCGGCCTGCTGGGCCAGCCAGCGGCACAGATTGCCCAGGGAGATGATGTAGTTGCCTTCGTTGTGCATGGTCTTGGGCACAAAGAAGTCTGGAATCTTCTGCGCGCTGTCAGCGCTCTTCAGAACGAAGATGTCATCGCGGGTGACTGGCGTGTTCAGCGGCGCGCCGAGTTCTTTCCAGTCCGGGAACAGTTCGTTCAGGGCCCGTGGTTCGAACACGGCACCGGACAGGATATGAGCGCCGACTTCGGAGCCTTTTTCGACCACGCAGACGCTGATTTCCTTACCGGCTTCGGCGGCCTTCTGCTTCAAACGGCAGGCGGCGGACAGGCCAGCGGGGCCGGCACCGACGATGACCACGTCGAATTCCATGTATTCGCGTTCCACAGGCTATCTCCTACTCAAGGCTCAACAGTTTTTTTTCTAATTGGAGGTTGGGTGTCGCATTCATGAATTCCCCATAGTGCGGCACAGAGGACAATCGATGAACCACCTTTCTCTTTGGGTGGCGCATTATATCTACACCACTCTTAGCGTCCAATACAAACGTTTGTTTGAATCGGCTCAAAGCCAGATAAATCAAAGTCACGCGGCTTATGACTGGCCATTTTGCCGTATTGACCGGAATAGGTGTTCCGGTCAAGATACGGGCGGTTTTGCGCTCGCCGTAGGCTGAATGTAGGTTTCAAGAGCACCTCTAAAGACAGGGCGATGGCAGTACAAGGTGAAGCGCCGCGCAGGTATCGCGCGCAGTTTACACGCCACGGTAATGAATGACTTGTCGGTCACCCCTGACGAACGGTCATCAGTCTCGTGAGCAAGGTTCACCCGATACACCTGCCAGCGTTTTTAGAGGTGCCCTTGCGCCGATGAGCATCAACCGCCAGGTTCGCCTAGGCGACTTTCTTTTCACCGGAGAGTAACGAGGAATCCATGAAGGTTCTTGTAGCTGTCAAACGCGTTGTGGATTACAACGTCAAGGTTCGCGTCAAGGCGGACAATTCCGGCGTCGACCTCGCCAACGTCAAGATGTCGATGAACCCGTTCTGCGAAATCGCAGTGGAAGAAGCCGTACGTCTGAAAGAGAAAGGCGTGGCGACTGAAATCGTCGTCGTCTCCATCGGCCCATCCACCGCTCAAGAGCAACTGCGCACCGCGCTGGCTCTGGGTGCCGACCGCGCCATCCTCGTCGAATCCGCTGAAGATCTGACTTCCCTGGCCGTGGCCAAGCTGCTCAAGGCAGTGGTCGACAAGGAGCAGCCACAGCTGGTGATCCTCGGTAAACAAGCCATCGACAGCGACAACAACCAGACTGGCCAGATGCTCGCGGCATTGAGCGGCTACGGTCAGGGCACGTTCGCGTCGAAAGTCGAAGTGTCCGGCGATACAGTTGCCGTGACCCGCGAAATCGACGGCGGCGCGCAGACGGTTTCCCTGAAACTGCCGGCCATCGTCACCACCGACCTGCGTTTGAACGAGCCGCGCTACGCGTCCCTGCCAAACATCATGAAAGCCAAGAAGAAGCCTCTCGAAGTGCTGACTCCGGACGCTTTGGGCGTTTCCACCGCCTCCACCAACAAGACCCTGAAAGTCGAAGCGCCAGCTGCACGCAGCGCGGGTATCAAGGTCAAGTCGGTGGCTGAACTGGTCGAGAAACTGAAAAACGAAGCGAAGGTAATCTAATCATGACTATCTTGGTAATCGCCGAACACGACAACAAAGTGCTGGCCCCGGCCACGCTGAACACCGTTGCTGCTGCCGCCAAGATCGGTGGCGACATCCACGTTCTGGTTGCAGGCCAGGGTGCCGGCGCCGTGGTTGAAGCCGCTGCGAAAATCGCTGGCGTGAGCAAAGTCCTGAACGCTGACAATGCTGCTTACGCGCATCAGCTGCCGGAAAACGTTGCTCCACTGGTAGCCGAGTTGGGCAAGGGCTACAGCCACATCCTGGCTGCCGCCACTTCCAACGGCAAAAACATCCTGCCGCGCGTCGCCGCTCAGCTGGACGTTGACCAGATCTCCGAGATCATCTCGGTAGAAAGCGCCGATACCTTCAAGCGCCCGATCTACGCCGGTAACGCCATCGCTACTGTGCAATCGAATGCTGCAGTGAAAGTGATCACCGTGCGTGCGACCGGTTTCGACCCGGTGGCGGCTGAAGGTGGTTCGGCCGCCGTTGAAGCTGTTGCCGCTGTTCACAACGCCGGCACTTCCAGCTTCGTCAACGAAGAACTGGCCAAGTCCGATCGTCCGGAACTGACCGCTGCCAAGATCGTCGTTTCCGGTGGTCGTGGCATGCAGAACGGCGACAACTTCAAACACCTGTACGCCCTGGCCGACAAGCTGGGCGCTGCCGTCGGTGCTTCGCGCGCCGCGGTTGACGCAGGTTTCGTACCCAACGACATGCAGGTCGGTCAGACCGGCAAGATCGTTGCGCCACAGCTGTACATCGCCGTCGGTATCTCCGGCGCGATCCAGCACCTGGCCGGCATGAAAGACTCCAAAGTGATTGTTGCGATCAACAAGGACGAAGAAGCGCCGATCTTCCAGGTGGCCGATTACGGCCTGGTGGCAGACCTGTTCGAAGCCATCCCTGAGTTCGAGAAGCTGGTCTAATCCGGCGGCTTGACTTATAAAGAGCCCGGCCTTTTGGTCGGGCTTTTTTTGTTCCGGATTTGAGTGGGGAGAGTGTTGCCATGGATCTGCGCCACTGGTTTGGCTGCTCTTTTTTGCCAGGATTGTGTTTAAGTCTGGCGCTGATGCCGGGGCTGTCCAGCGCTGCAGGCAAATGCGAACGCTTGATCGTGACCGGCAGTCCCGACGCACCACCGTACCTGTGGCAAGACCCGCAAAACCCTAAGCACCTGATTGGCGCCAGTGCTGATTTATTGCAACAAGTGGCGGGGGAGTTGGGCATCAAGGTCGAGCTGCTCTATGCCGGCAAACGCTCCCAGGCCCTGGATGAAGTGCGCAGCGGGCGCATGGACATGCTCGCCGATGCGCCGTTGATGGTCACTGAACTGGAAAATCTGGATTACATCCATCCTGCGCTGCTGGAAAACGATTATCTGGTCTGGACTCGCAACGACTCGTTATTGGTTTACAACGAAGCGCAGGACCTCCACGGTCATCCCGGCGCGTTGTCGGAAAAGGCTCGAGTGAGCCCTTCATTCGGCACTTTCGCCGAGCAGCAATTGACCCTCTTGCGCACACCCAATCTGACTCAGGCCTTTCAGAAATTGCTGCTGGGCGAGGTGGAGTTTGTCCTCGCCGGTCGCTACTCGGGCATGGCCATGGTGCAAACGCTGGGGATGGCCAATGACTTGATGGCCCACTCACAACCCATCGACAAACCCGGCCTGTACCTCGCGGTTTCCCATAACTCCGCCTGTAACGATCCTTGGTTGCGCGGACAGCTGGCCAAAAAGATGACAGAATTGCCCGCCTCCGGACTGACGGAAGCTGCGTTGTTGCGCAATATCGAGCGTTGGAAAGCGCAAGGCTCACAACCGCAGCCACAACCTGTCAGTACCCCAAAACAGTAGGGATTTTTAGTGAGTATTCGACCTCTTTTCGCTGCCCTGGCCGTTCTGGCTCTGGCGGGTTGTGCAGCCGATCCGGCGCCGAATGAACAAATACGCCTGACCGAACAGGCCCTCGAACAAGCCAAGGCCGTGGGCGCTACCGCCGAGGAAGTGCCGGAGCTGAAACTGGCCCAGGACAAGTTCAACCGCGCCAAGGGCAACATGGCCGACCAGTCCTTCAAGAATGCGCGCATGCGGGCCGAGCAGGCCGAGCTGGACGCGCGCCTGGCCGAAGCCCGGGTTCTGACCCTCAAGAGTGAGGCGCAGTTGAACGTGCTCAATACCCGCATCGCCCGCCTGCGCAAGCAACTGGGAGATGCTCAATGAACCTGAAGACCAAAGCACTCGGCGGCTTGATCCTGGCCGGCTGCGCAAGCCTTTATGGCTGCGCTGGTCAACACAGCGAAGTGGCGTTGCAGCAGGCCGGTGCCGACTTCCAGAAGGTCAAGGAAGACTCCAACGTGTTGCGTATCGCGCCCAAGGACGTGATTCGTGCCGGCGAGTCCCTGGCCCGCGCCGATCGACTGTCCAGCTACTGGGGCAGCGGTTCGGACGTGGCCCATTACGCCTACCTGAGCCAGCGCTACAGCGAAATCGCCCGGGAACATACCAATCAAGTGCTCAACGAAGAGCGCGCAGCGAAGCTCGAACTCGAGCGTCAGCGCCTGCAATTGGCGCTGCGTGAGTCCAAGTTGCTTAGCGTGCAGCAACAGGGCAAGTGGCTCGAAGAGCAGATCGTGGCGTTGGCGACCACCCAGACTGACCGTGGTCTGGTGATGACCCTGGGTGATGTGCTGTTCGATACTGGTGAAGCGGAGCTGAAGAGCTCGGCGAACCGCGTGGTGTTGAAAATCGTCCAGTTCCTGCAGCTCAACCCCAAGCGTGTGGTGCGGATCGAGGGTTATACCGACAGCACTGGCGGTAAACAGGAAAACCTCAAGCTGTCCCGCGACCGGGCGCAATCGGTAGCTGACGTATTGACGGACCTGGGCATCGACGACAAACGCATCCAGGTTGAAGGGTACGGCGATGAGTACCCGGTGGACGCCAACGCTTCCGAGCGCGGTCGTGCGCAGAACCGTCGGGTGGAAATTGTGTTCTCCGACGAAAAAGGCCAGCTCGGCGCGGCCCGTTAAGGGCTGCGTCACTGGAAAAACCCGGCCTGCTCAGCAGCGCCGGGTTTTTTTTCGCCCGTCAAATGCGTCGTAAAACAGTACAGCTTTTGCTGACACCGCACTGTATGGTCGACTATTGTAGTAACTGTCCCAGTACACTTCTAAACTGTTCCGGTATTGTTTCACACAAGAATAAAATGCCCGTGAAATCGAGTGCTGCGTCATGACCAATCTCTTGCTCTATCAACGTATTGCTCAGCAACTGGCCGAAGACATCCGCCGCGGCGTCTATCAGCCGGGAGAGCGCGTGCCTTCAGTGCGCAAGATGAGCTCGCAGCTCAACGTCAGCCATGCGACGGTGTTGCAGGCCTACGCCAACCTTGAAGATCAAGGGCTGATCCGTGCCCGGCCGCAATCCGGTTACTACGTGCACCAGACACCTGCCCTGACGGCACCGACCCCGGACATCGCCCGGGTCGAGCGCCCAGGCCTGGTCACCCGCAGCAGCATCATTCAGCAAGTCCTGGTCGAATCCCGCCGTGAGGGGGTCTTCCCGTTGGGCGCGGCTGTACCGAGTGTCGATTATCTGCCGGTGCGGGCACTGCATCAGCAACTTGCCAAAGTCACCCGTTTCCATAGTCCGCGCGCGTTCAGCTATATGTTCAGCCCTGGTTTCGAGCCGTTGCGTCGGCAAGTGGCGATCCGCATGCGCGATGCCGGCGTGGTGGTTGATCCGTCGGAAGTGGTAATCACCCACGGCTGCGTCGATGCATTGCAGATGTCTCTGCGCGTATTGACCCGGCCGGGCGATCTGATCGCCGCCGAGTCGCCGACCTATTACGGTTTGCTGCAACTGGCCGACCTGCTGGGGCTGAAAGTCATCGAGATCCCCAGCGATCCGGCCACCGGCATGAGCCTCGAAGCCTTGCAATTGGCGGCCAACCAGTGGTCGATCAAGGCACTGGTGCTGACCACGCGCCTGAGCAATCCCTTGGGCGGCACCATGCCCGAAGAGCGGCAGAAACAACTGCTGCGCCTGGCCTCGGATTTCGATATCCAGATCGTTGAAGACGATATTTATGGCGAGCTGATGTTCGAGCAGGGGCGCACCAAATCGCTCAAGGCCTATGACCGGCTGGATCGGGTGATTTATTGCTCCAGCTTCTCCAAAACCCTGTCGCCCGGCGTGCGGATCGGCTGGATGATTGCCGGCAAGTACCAGCAGGAAATTCAGCGCTTGCAGACGTTCAGCACGCATTCGGCCTGCAGTGTCACGCAAATGGGCATTGCCGCCTATCTGGAGAACGGCGGGTACGACCGGCATTTGCGTTACATCCGTCAGGAGTACCGCAAGAACCTCAGCGCTTTCCAACTGGCAGTGCAGCAATACTTCCCGGAAGGCACACAGATGACCCGGCCTACCGGCGGTTTCATTCTGTGGGTCAGTTTGCCGGGGCGGGTCAATACGCAAGAGTTGCATGTGCGTGCGCTGCAGCAGGGCATCAGCATTGCGCCGGGGCTTATTTTCAGTAACACCGAGCAATTCAATCACTGCATTCGCCTGAACTGCGGCATCCCCTGGAACCGCGAGGCCGAGCGTGCATTGATGACACTGGGGCTGCTGGCGACGCAATTGTGTCAGGAGACAACGAGCGGTTTTTGACTTGCGGGGCAGTTATGAACTGCCCGCTTGTCTTGTCGCCTCCAACAGGCGAGCATATAACCTTCTGCCGTTCGCGCCGTTGGGTCCATGAAGCCGATTTTTCCTTCTGTCTGGTTATTGATCTGCCTGTTGATGACTTGTCATGCGGAAGGTGTCATGGCGGCTTCCGTTCAGGAAAAACCGACAGCCGCCGCAACCGCGAAAAAGCCGGTGACAGCTATAAAAAACGCTCCGGTCAAAAAAAAGGCTGCACCGGTCAAAAAGCGTTCTCCCATTGCTTCCAAGTCAAAACCAGCCAGTGAAGCGCTGAAAACCAAACTCCCTCCCGCCAATCTCGACTTGAGCTTGCCCAAGGATAAGGTCGATGAATTGAAACCGGTCGGCACGGTACCGTTGCCTCGACACGATGCGGTGTTGCCGCAAATGTTCGGTGGCAAAAGCAGTCCGTTTCAGCTGAACGGTCGCCTGATCAGCAACGAAATGCAGCTGCAACGGCGCAACGAAGAGCGCCGGGACGTTGAAGGCGCGGCACTGGAATTCGAGTTCAAGCAGTAAATTTCCCCCTGTTCGTGACCCGCGAAACAGACGCTTTGTCGGAGACTGGTCAGTCACGTTCGTTTGAGCGTAAAAACCCGGGCCCGGGTAATTTAAAACAACTGTTTTAGCCGTTACTCTGTGCCGCGTCCCTTTAACACATTGCTCGTCGCGAGGAGCTTGTCGTCATGAGATGCCGTGAAGGCTGTGGCGCCTGTTGCATTGCCCCTTCCATCAGTTCGCCGATTCCCGGCATGCCCAATGGCAAAGCCGCCGGAGAAAGATGCGTACAACTGTCTGCCGATAACCTGTGCAGCATTTTCGGCAAGCCGGAACGCCCCGCGGTGTGTTCGGCATTTGAGGCCGATGTCGAGGTTTGCGGAAGCAGCCGCGACGAAGCGATCAAATTGCTGGGCTGGTGGGAGCAAATGACGGCCGCGTGATGTGTTCAACGAACGGAACTTCAACAATAAGGAATAAGACTATGGGTTCGCTGCATCGTATCGCTGTGCTGTGTGGTTTGACGGTTTTGCTGGCCTCCACGGCTCAGGCCGAAGACTGGAAAACCGCCAAGGACGAAGATGGCATCAAGGTGTCCTTGAGTGAGGTGGCCGGTTCCCAATACAAGGCTTACCGTGGTGTAACGATCATGAAGACCACCATGGCCAAACTGCGTGCACTGCAGGAAGATGTTCCGGGAGCCTGCGCCTGGATTCACGAGTGCAAGGTCCAGAAGCTGCTCAAGCACGAAGGCAACCAGAGCTGGACCTACACTCAGTTCAATACACCCTGGCCGGTCACTGCTCGCGATTCGGTGTTGCATGTCACTACCGTTGACGGCGCTGATGGCAGCCTGACCCGCGAGCTGGAAGGGCAGCCGAAGTACCTTCCGGAAGAAAAGGGTTTTGTACGGGTCGCCCAGGTCAAGGGTTTCTGGAAGTTCGTGCCTAAAGGCGATCAAGTCGAAGTGACTTATCAGGTTCACACTGATCCAGGCGGCAGCGTGCCGTCGTGGTTGGCCAACAAGTTCGTGGTCGATGCGCCGTTCAATACTCTCAAAGCCCTGAAAGAACGCGCCGAGAAGTAGCCGCGTATCCAGTTGATGCGGCCTGTTCAACAACGCCCCGATCAAATCGGGGCGTTTCATTTCTACCAGGGGAGGGGAGTTATTTTGTTTCCGGATATGCGTTGAACGAAATTTTCACAATCTCTCCAAGACAATTCGCCTCAACGAATCAACCCCGCAACTTTGCGCCCACGCCGCTTGTCCCTGACCGCTATGAGCGGCAGTTTGGCTGTCGGGCAGTAATCAATGGCAATGCCGCGGTTGATCGTGCAACATTTGCGCACCGCGCACGCCCCGGGGCCGAGGATGGCCAACAGAGGGCAAGGCGCCACTGTATTTTTGTAACTTCAACTTCCAATGGGTCCTAAAACGACATGGCAAACCCGGACGCCCTGAATCAGCAGCGAGCTACTAGTCGCCTGCTGCAACCGACCGTCAAATCGCATCTGGCCTACACGCTGTTGTGCGCCCTGATCATGATGGTCATGTTCAGCCTGCTGCGCGTCGCGCTGCTGGTCTACAACCGCTCGATGATCCTCGACACACCGGCTTCGACCTTCCTGGAAGCGTTCGCCAATGGCTTGCGTTTCGACCTGCGCCTGGTGGTTTACCTCAGCGTTCCGCTGCTGCTGGCCCTGTTCAGCGCCCGGGCCATGGCGGCCCGCGGGTTCTTCCGGCTCTGGTTGACTGTAGCCTCGAGTATCGCGCTGTTCCTCGGCCTGATGGAGATGGACTTTTACCGCGAGTTCCACCAGCGCCTCAACGGCCTGGTCTTCCAGTATGTGAAAGAAGACCCGAAAACCGTGATGAGCATGCTCTGGTACGGTTTTCCGGTAGTTCGCTACCTGTTGGCCTGGGGTGTGGGCACGTTGATTCTGACCCTCGCGTTCAAGGGCGCCGACCGCGCCACACGTCCTCGCGGGCCGTTCAGCGGTGGCAGCATCGGCACGCGCCAGGTCGCTCCGTGGTATGCGCGCGGCGTGGTGTTCGTGGTCTGCCTGATGGTCTGTGTGGTCGCGGCGCGTGGCACCCTGCGCCAGGGCCCGCCGCTGCGTTGGGGTGACGTCTACACCACCGACTCGAATTTCGCCAACCAGTTGGGCCTCAACGGCACGCTGTCGCTGATCGCCGCGGCCAAGAGCCGGATGTCCGAAGAGCGCGACAACATCTGGAAAGCCACACTGGAACAACCTCTGGCCCAGCAGACCGTGCGCGATATGCTGCTGACTCCGAGCGACAAACTGGTGAACCCGGAGACCGCCGCGGTGCGTCGCAACTACACCCCCGACGCCAACAAGACACTGCCGATCAAGAACGTCGTGGTGATCCTGATGGAAAGCTTCGCCGGTCACTCGGTGGGCGCTCTGGGACGTCCGGGCGAGATCACGCCTTCCTTCGACAAACTGTCGAAAGAAGGTCTGTTGTTCGACCGTTTCTTCTCCAACGGCACCCATACCCACCAAGGTATGTTCGCCACCATGGCCTGCTTCCCGAACCTGCCAGGTTTCGAATACCTGATGCAGACCCCGGAAGGCAGCCACAAACTGTCCGGCCTGCCACAGTTGCTCAGCACTCGTGGCTACGACGATGTGTATGTTTATAACGGCGACTTCGCCTGGGACAACCAGTCGGGCTTCTTCAGCAACCAGGGCATGACCAACTTCATCGGGCGCAATGACTTCGTCAACCCGGTGTTCTCCGACCCGACCTGGGGCGTGTCTGACCAGGACATGTTCAACCGTGGCCTGGAAGAGTTGAAAGCCCGCGACGGCAAGGACAAGAAACCGTTCTATGCCTTGCTGCAAACCCTGTCCAACCACACGCCATACGCCTTGCCGACACCATTGCCGGTGGAGCGCGTGACCGATCGTGGCAGCCTCAACGAACACTTGACCGCCATGCGCTACTCCGACTGGGCATTGGGTCAGTTCTTTGAAAAGGCTCGCAAAGAGCCGTACTTCAAGGAAACCCTGTTCGTGATCGTCGGCGACCACGGTTTTGGCAATGAACAACAGATCACCGAAATGGACCTGGGCCGCTTCAACGTGCCGATGCTGATGATCGGGCCGGGCATACAGGAAAAATTCGGTCAGGTCGACCACACTGTGGGCACCCAGATCGACATCGTGC
>NZ_JBFTML010000063.1:0-34790 GCF_056396925.1 Pseudomonas sp. 05N433
CATCACACACGGATACAATTAATTCTCTGTGTTTCGTTGTCATCCTATGACATGTTGAAGCCAGCGGTGTCTGCCTTCACAATCACTGCGGTCGCCGCCTGCGTCGCGGCGCGACGACAACCTGTCCATGTACCTGTCGAGGATCCTCAGGCGATGTCGTCACCGAGTCGAGTACCCACTTACGTCATGCAGCAACGCAGCGAATTGACGGACTTTTACATCCGCGACAAAAAGGGCCGGCGCSCCGAAACCAGCCMGCATCGCCATGAGTATTTCCAGATCCAGGTCAACCTCGGTGGCGATACCGTGCAGCACATCGGCAACGTCGAGCGGCCGTTTCCGCGCAACACGCTGGCCTTCATCCTGCCGCATCGCGTGCACGTGATTCCGCATCCGGCCGACAGCAATTTCATGGTGATCAACTTTTCCCAGACCTTCCTGTTGCCGCATTTGCAGTGCGACCCGATGGACCTGGAGGAGGTCTCGATTCTGCTGGCACCCGAGTTGTCGCCGTTCCGCTTTCAGGAGCATCTGGATTTCATTCTGTCCGATGAAGATTTCAGCAAAGTCTGTGCCCTGATCGAACAGATGCGCGTGCTCGATGAAAACCGTCAGTTCGGCACTCGCGAGATGCTCAAGGGATTGTTGCTGCAACTGGTGGGGAGCGTTTGTGCCTTGTATGCCGAGCCGCTCAAGCGGTTGGCCGAGGAGAATGCCGCCGAAGTCAGCCGACGCGATGCGCTGAGCAGGATGTCCGAATACTTGCGCAAGAACATTGCCGATCCCGACCTCAACCTGATCAAGGTGGCTGCTGCGACTTACCTGTCACCGACGTACCTGACGCACTGGTTGCGCAAGGAAATCGGCAAGACCTTCACTGAGCTGGTGCTCGAGCGCAGGATGCACGCGGCACGCAATTATYTGCTCAATGGGACACGACCGGTGGGGGAGGTGGCGAGGTTGTGCGGTTTCGCTGACGAGGCTTATTTTTCGCGACGCTTCCGCCAGATCCACGGCCAGCCTCCAGGGCAATTCAGGCGTCAGCAACTCAATCCTGATACGCCGCAATCACCGTCCAACACGTGATTGTTCATTGCTCACGTTGCAGCGCAAACTCGACGGCGCTTAGCAAGGCATCGCCGTTGAAGGGTTTACGCAAGCATTCGATGGGCTCATAGCGGCTGGATTCGGCCAGTGTGGCTTCATCCCAGTGTGCCGACATGCAAATCACTGGAAACTTTCTGCCCTTGAGCGTCAGCGCGCGCATGACGTCCAGCCCTGACAGGCCGTTCATTTTCAGATCCAACAGCAGGCAGGCAACGTCATCGAAGTTTTCGAGGGCCAGGAATTCCTCGCCCGAGGCGAACACCCGAGAACGGTATCCGGCCGACCGGAGCAGATTGGCCAGGCTTTTGCGTACGGACGCATCGTCGTCCACGATGCAGACGATGATCATGGCGCTACGGGATGATTCGGGGGCGCAGCCAGTCTCCGTAGTCATGAAGAACCCTGCATGCCAAACGCTGGCTCCGTGCTGATCAAGCCATACAGCTTGACCAGATTGACCAGCGAGCGTGTCTGCATTTTCTCCATGATGTGTTTGCGATGGACCTTGGCGGTGACTTCACTGGTGCCCAGCTGGTTGGCGATGTGCTTGTTGGACAGACCCGCGACGATCAGCGGCAGCACTTCGCGCTCACGGGGGGTCAACAGGGCAGCCCTTTGACGGGCGCTTTGTATGCGTTGCCATTGCTCGAACGCCGTCGCTGCACGCTGACGGGTGGCGCGCAGGGTGTCCAACAACTGGTCGTCGTTGAATGGTTTGGTCAGGAATTCGACCGCACCTGCTTTCATGGCCTGCACCGACATCGAGATGGTGCCGAAACCGGTCATGAAAATGACCGGCCACGGATGCCCTCGCTGTCCGAGCGCCGATTGAAGTTCCAGGCCTGTCGTTTCGGGCAGACTGACGTCAAGCAACAGGCAAGCGGGGCCGGTGTCGAGGTCAGCGTTGAGCAATTCTTCGGCCGAGGCGAATATCCGGTGCGCGATGCCTTCAGCCCGCAGCAGTCGGCTGAGAGCTGTACGCACGCTCGCTTCATCGTCGACGATGAACACCGGCACGCTGTCGGGATCGATCGTCTCCTGATCCTCTGGCGCCAAAGGGCCCGGTGCCACCGGATGGAACAGGGGCAGGGGCGGTTCACGTTTTTTCAATAATCGGTAACCTCGGCGCGGGACCGTCTGGATAAGTTCTTTTTCCCCGAGCAGCTTGCGCAGCGAGGAAATCTGCACCTGCAGATTGTTTTCCTCGACGACGGTGTCGGGCCAGACCTGTGTGATCAATTCATCTTTGCTGACAATCCGGCCATCGGCGTGCATCAGCACCGAGAGGATTTCGAACGCCCGGCCCCCGACACGCAGCGGCCGTCCATCAAGAAAGGCTTCGCGCCGCTCCAGGGAAATAGTGGCTTGGCCGAGTCGGATCATGCGTTCCTCTGCACTGCGTGGATGGAGAGTGACGCCGGAGCATCGATTCATCAGAGGTACACGCTAGGGGACGGCCCCGCATAATGCAATTATCCCGAGGGATAACACACCGTGATTTCAGTGCGCAAAAACCATCGGCAACGGGGCAGCAAGACAGCCATCATGGTGCCGATTACGGACAGGATTACCGGCATGCAGCCGTTGGGCCAGAGCCTTGCGTATACTCCAGGGCTCAGCCCGAAACGAATCTTCAGCGGTGATTGTTCATGTCCAGCCGTCCTCTCTCATCATCCGGTTCCCGCAGTCTTGAGGTCGTCCACGATGAAGCCTGGCTGGAACGCTGCACCTTCTCCATGCTGCGCCGGGAAAATGACCTGACCTGGTTCACGCTTCAGGACCGGCCGTCGGGCACACACTGGCTTGCCGCCCGGGCACCGATTCAGCTGCCCGCCACGTGCCAGCGGCTGGAGCGCGATTTTCATCTGCGCCTGGATCCGGCATGGGCGATTGCACCTGTCGCGTTTATCCGCTCGGCCGAGGGGCCCTTGTTGATCTATCCCGCGTCGGGGACGCCGCTGATGGATCTGATCGGTGACGCCGGGCTGCCGCTGGGGCGCTTGTTGGCCATTGCCGTGGCGGCGGCCAACGCGCTGGCCAGCGCGCAGAACGCGGGTGTGCGCCATGCCAGCCTGCTGCCCCACCACTTGATGGTGGAAACCGCCGATTCGGTCAGACTCCTGGGTTTTCACAGTCATGCCGCAGAGGCGCCCACCGCTGAGTTGCCCGGTCTGGAACAATGGCCGTACCTGGCGCCCGAACAGGTACGGCGCGATGCCGCCAGTTTTGACGCGCGCAGCGATATCTACGCCCTGACCGTAATCCTCTATCAAGCGCTGACCGGCCGACTGCCGCTCACCGCCCGCGACCCCTCGCAATGGCTGCACGTGCACGCCGCCGTGCAACCGCAATCACCGGCAATCCATGTTGCCGATCTGCCGGAAGGCATCTGCCAAGTGCTGCTCAAAGGCTTGGCGAAGGAACCGGGTGCCCGCTATCAGCGCGCAGAGTCGATGGCCGCGGATCTGGCCTGGTGCCAACAGYAGTGGCTGGAGCACGAGCGCATCGATGGGTTTCGGCTGGGCGCCTTCGATGCGTTGCCTTCTGCGGCCCGCGGTGATGTTCTGTTCGGCCGCGAGGCCGAACGCATGCAGTTGATCGAGCAGATAAGTCAGGTGCGCAGCGATGGCATCGCCCGGGTCCTGCTGGTCGGTGGCGCGCCGGGTGCCGGCAAGTCGACGCTGATCCACCAGGGTGTCCGGCCCTTGGCGCCCGGCTACTGGGCCAGCGGAAAGAGCAATCTGCTGCAGCAGGAAATTCCCTTTGCGCCATTGGCAGAGATCCTCAAGTCGCTGATGACCCAACTGCTGGGCAAGCCGRCTCTGGAACTGGAGACGCTGGGCGAGCAACTGATCGAACGCCTCAAGGGACGGGGTAAACTCCTGGCGGAGCTGGCGCCCGAGGCCGAGCTGGTCATCGGTGTCGCGCCTGAACTGCCGAACATGCCGGCCCGGCATGCGCTTGATCGCGCCAATCAAACGCTGCTCGATGTTTTGGAAGTCTTCGCTCAGCCGGGACGACCCCTGGTGCTATTCGTAGATGATGTGCAGTGGGCCGACGACTCGACGCTGTCGTTCTTGCAAGCCTTCATCGCCCGGCCGCCCCGGCATCTGGCGCTCATTCTGGCGTACCGTGAGGCCGAATCGCAGTCCCTCCAGCGTGAGGGTGGATTGCTGCAGGTGTTGGAGCATGGGCAATCGTTACCCTGTACAAGCGTCATGCTGGGTCCACTATCGGTGCCAGCAGTCGCGGAACTGATCGCCGCTGAACTGGACACCGACCCCGAGGCTATCGAGTCGCTCGCACCAGTCGTGCACTACAAGACGGCCGGCAACCCTCTTTTCATCAGCCAGGTGTTGCGCGCGTTGATCGATGAACGTCTGGTGTGCTTCGACGTGCACGGTCGCCGCTGGGTCTGGAACCAGGAGGAGGTGGATGGTTACCGTTATGCCGATAACGTCGCGGACTTGATGGTGCAGCGATTCGAACGGCTGGCACCGATGGAACGCGAAGTGTTGCGCACGGCCGGATATGTCGGCGGGCGCTGTGATGAATCGCTGCTGCACCGGTTGTTACCGTGTGATCAGCAACAGATCAACCGTGAAGTGCAAAGTCTGGTCGATGCCGGTTTTCTGTTGCGTGAGCGTGAGCAACTGGTGTTTCCCCACGACCGTGTACTTGAGGCAGCCTGTCAGCTTGCTGCGCCAGCGGGACGCGCCGCCGAGCATGCCCGTATCGCCGTCGCCATGCTTGATCAGTGGGGTGAGCAGATCCATGAGCGTGTATTTGAAGTCGCCAGCCAGGTTCAGCGTATTGACGTGGATAAACTGGAGGCGCATCGCCGTGCCGCGTTCGTCGAGCTGTTGGTCGAAGCTGCCGAACGTGCCAGGGACACCGCGGCTGTCGAGCAGGCCGTGGGCTATCTGCGCACGGCCGAGCGTCTGCTCGGGCAGACCGGTTGGTCGAGCCTTTACACTCAGGCGTTCGCCACCCAATGGCTGGCTGCCGAATGTGACATGCTGCTGGCCGATCTGGCCAGCGCCCAACGCCGCCTCGACGACTGCCTGAATCACGCCACCACAGCCCTCGACCGCGCGAAAACCTATCGGTTACGGGCCACCTTGCGCACGTTGCACTCCGATTACGAGGGTGCGATAACCGAGGCGTTGACCGGGTTGACCCTGCTGGATATTCCCCTGCAGCGCAAGCCCTCGCACGATCAGCTGAGCCTCGTGTTTGCCCAGGTACGCGCACTCGTGGGCGCGCGCCGCATCGCCGATCTGGTGCATTTGCCCAAGGCCGATGACCCGCTTGTCGAAGTGGCCATGGAGTTGCTCAGCACATTGATTTCCTCGTTCTTCATCAACGACGACATTCGTTTTCTGCATTTGGCGAAAATGGTCGAACTTACGTTGATGCATGGCACCACGCCGAGCAGCGGTTATGGGTTTGCCTGGTTTGGCGTGATGATTGCCGAGCGCTATGGCGAGTATGTGGACGGGCAGTCCTTCGCCGAAGTGGCCCTTGAACTCACTGACAAACACGGCTACGAAGCCGGACGCACAGGTACGCTGGTGGCGCTTGATCAAGTCAGCCCGTGGACCCGACCGATGGCGTACGCCCGACAGAAGGCGTTCGCAGCATTCGAGTGCGGTCAGGCCGGCGGTGATCTGGGTATGTCCTGTTATGCCTGCAACCACATCGGCTCCGATCTGTTGTTCATGGGCGAACCCTTACAACGAGTGTTGAGCGAACTGGAGCATGGCCTGGCCTGGGTGCGTCAGTTTCACTATATCGACATCGAACGCATCCTGCTGGCGCAACAGGCGTACGCCAGCGATCTGCGCGATGGGCGTCAGCACCGGCCGCTGACCGAACTGGACGGCACTGAACATGACCGTTTCGGCCCCATCGACCGCACCAGCGTGTCACAGCCGACTCTGTTCTGGACGTGGCTGTATTCAGGCATGTCCGCGTTTTACTACGGCGATATCCCTTACGCATTGCGGCGTTTCGAAGAGGCGGCCGCGCTGACCTGGTCCATTCCGGCACACATCAATCTCGCCGATTACTACCTGTTCTACAGCCTGGCTCTGGGCAGTGCGCAGGCACCGGGGGAGGTGGCCGAAAAACTGGAACAACTCGAACGGCAACGTCTGCGGTTTCTGTCATGGGTCGAGCTCAACCCGGCAACCTTTCGCAGTAAATTGCTGCTGATCGAAGGGGTCATCTCCCGTTTACGCGGTCAGGAGCTGGTTGCCATCCGCTGTTTTGATCAGTCCCAGATAGCTGCTGCAGCGGCCGGTTTCATCCACGAGCAGGCGCTGGCGCATGAACAGCTAGCCGATATCTGCTTACCTAACGGGCTGGTGTCGGGTGCCAATCACCACCTGCGCGTCGCGCGCGACTGTTACAACCTCTGGGGGGCCAACAGCAAGGCCCGCCAGCTGGAAGCCTTGCACCCGTTTCTGAGCGCAGAGTCGTCGTTCGAACCTGTCCGGCCTGTGACCCAGGTCCGCCTCGATCTTGAAGTGGGGATCGAGGCGGCGCGCGCACTTTCGCAAGAGGTATTGCTGGAACGACTGGTCGAAACCCTGATGAACCACCTGATGATTCAGGCGGGTGCCGATCATGGCGTTCTGATGATTGTCAGCGGCGCCGAGCTGCAACTCGCGGCAACCGCTTCTGTCGAGGCCGGCAACGTGCGGGTTGCGCTGGACACCGGGCAGCCGCTCGAACAGATGGCGCCTGCCTCGGTGCTCAACGCCAGCAAGCGCACCCGCAACACTCTGGTGCTCAACGATGCCCGGACAGATTGTCCCGAGGCCTACAGCGCCGACCTCCTACAGCGCCAGACGCGTTCCATGTTGTGCCTGCCGTTGCTCAGACAAGGCACATTGATCGGTCTGGTCTATCTCGAAAACAGCCTGGTCCCCAAGCTGTTCAGCGCCGAGCGCCTGACCATGCTGGAAATACTCGCCTCTCAGGCCGCCGTGTCACTGCATACCGCCAGGCTGTATGCACAGCTGGTCGAAGACACCCGACTGCGTGCGCAAATGGAAGCGGACTTGCGCAGTTCCCGGGCAGAACTGGCGCGTAGCTCGCACCTTAAAGTCATGGGCGAGTTGTCTGCTTCAATTGCCCATGAAATCAGCCAGYCGCTGCTGGGCATCTTGTCTAACGCCTCGGCGAGCCTGCGCTGGCTTAAGCGCGATCAGCCCGATCTGGAAGAGGCGATTCAGGGGCTGGAAGACATTCGCTCAGACAGCGCCCGCGCCGCCGATATTGTCCAGGCACTTCGCGCGCTCGCCAAACAGGCGCCGTTGCAACGGCTACCGGTGCAGATCGACGAGTTGATTGGTGAGGTCGTGCGCCTGACCGCCACCGATCTGGCGAACCGCAACGTGCAACTGCAAACCCGGCTTGATGCGCAATGCCCGGTTTGGGTCGATGCGGTGCAGATCCAGCAAGTGGTGTTCAACCTGATCACCAATGCGCAGGAAGCCATCGTCGGAGCCGGGTTGCCAGATGGACGCATCATCATCGGCTCAGCGGTCAAGGATGATCATGTTCAAGTCTGCTTCCAGGACAATGGGCCGGGAATTGACGCACCACAGCGCGAGCAAATCTTCGATGCGTTCTACACCACCAAAGGCAGCGGCATGGGGATGGGGCTGGCCATCTGCAGGTCAGTGATCGGTGCGCACGGCGGGACGCTGGTGGTCCAGGACAGCGAGCAGGGCGCCAGGATCTGTTTCAATCTGCCGATCGCGGCGGCCAGCGTCGGATAAAAAAAGGCCGCATGAGCGGCCAAAGGGGAGGAGTTCGTTCTGTTGGCCTCGATCAGTTCACGCGTGCAGCGCCTGCGCGCGAAGTTGTCGCAAGCCGTCGACCACGCTATCGGGGTCCTGTCGGATATGTCTCGATCAATCATTGGTGTGTTGGGACGTCGGTTTGTGATCACGTGATCAACGGCCCGCCGCCAGGCCTTGGGTGTCATCCCTTCCAGCCGGCTAAAGGTGTGGGTGAAATGCGAGTGGTCCGCGAAACCGCATTCATAGACGACGTCGGTGATCGGCATCGAGGTGATCAGCAGGCTTTTGGCTTTTTCGATTTTCATCCTCACCAGCCAACCTTGGGGTGAGTGTCCGGTACTTTTTTTGAACGCCCGGGAAAAATGGCTGCGCGAAAGGTTGCAGTGTTCGGCAATCTCGCTGATGCGAACGCAACTGCCCATATCACGCAGCATCAGTTCCTTGGCGCGGCGCTCTTGCCAGCTGGACAGGGCGCCCAGCGGTCTCGCAAGTTCACATGGATGGTCTGAATTCACCGATTGCGGGTTCATGGCGGCTCTCCTGATCGTTAGGGAAAGTCTGTCCGCCGGCGACCTTTAAAGTCCTTAATCAAACCTTAAGAATTATGAAACGCCACGACCGATCGGCGTGGGTGATTAAAGCATACGAGGTGGGCGCGCGTAGGGTGCTCGGCGGGGCGAGTCCCTTGCTCTATTTTTGGCTGAGCGCCGCGATCGATACCCCCGATGCCACAAACGTCAGTCCTGCCCCCACGTTCAGACCATTCACAAGTCGTGGCCGATGGCGTAGAAAACCGGAAAGTGTAGTGGCGAAAGCGTCCATGAGCGCGAATCCAGCTGCCGTAAGTACAGCAAACCAAACGCCGTACACCAGCATCTGGATACTCACTGAGCCGCGGTGCGGGTCGACAAACTGCGGGCTTAGGGGCTGCATTCTATTTTGGCAAAACCTCAGAGGGGCCGAACGAGCGACGCTGGCTCCCCCAACAACATCTTTTGCCGCCAGGCGGGTGCGCTGGTGGGGAACAGCACTTCGTTCGGTCGCCAGCGAGCAACGCCGAAGGCGGCCGCAATACGCTGGCGTTGCTGGCCCTGGACAAGGGCGCGCCGGTAACTGCTCTCGCTCTGCTGTAGCCCCAGCACATAGCCCATGCCCGCCTGGAAATCGCCTCCATGGGCCCGCCACCAGGCGGCGATCAACTGCGGGTCGGGCCAGGGCAGGTTTTCATCGGGGTCCATGGCGACATCAGCGTCCTCAGGATCGTCGTTCGGGCCGGCATCGAAATCCGGCAGGTCCTGCAATTCCAAGTCGAGCAGCGCCAGGTCAGCGCCAGTGATCAGACTGAAGGCTTCGCCGGCGACGCGGGCATGAGACAGGTCGCTCATCTGCTGGATCAACCAGGGCACGCTGAACGGGTCGCCCAGCAGCCCGATGGCCTGGATGCCGATGCGCTGCTGCTCAGGGTGCTCTATCAATTGGCGTATCCAGGCGATGCTGTTTTCACGCTTTTGCCAGGCCAGCAATACGCAGAGCGCGCGGTACTGGAACTCGCCCGGTTGCTCGGCGAACTGGCGCAGCGGTTCCAGGGCGTGCTCATCGCCCATCTGGGCGGTGGCCCAGTTGGCCCAGAAGCGCGTGGCTGGATCCGGGTGTAGACGGTGGGCACGAATTGTTGGCATCAGGTCACGACGATGCAGCTCGCCGGCAGTGCGGGCGGCACGTGCCAGCACGCTTGGGTCGGCGTGGGAAAGTCCGGTAAGCAGGGCAGGGCCAGGGTCGTAGCGGTGCATGCCGCAGGCGGCCAGGCCGAGGCGGTGGAACAGAGGTTCAGGGGAGGCGAGCATGCGGTCGATCCAGGGCGATATCCATTCCCAGTCGAGCCAACCCAAGGCCATCAGATAACCGCGCTCTGTATCCACGGCACTGCGCAAGTGCTCGCTGAGCCGTGACAACACCTGCGCGTTACCCGCCTCGAAGGCCAGTACTGCACTGGCGAACATCTCGCCGATGGCGTGTGGGCCGAGTTGGGTCAGGAGGGTTTCCAGGCCGGTGGTGCCGGCGATTCGAAGGCCGTCGAGGTGGGCGTCGATGCGGCTGTCGAGCTTGCTGAGGTCATCCAGATCGTAATGCGGCGCGCGCTGGGCATAGTCGCGCAGGACGGCTAGGAAGCCGACTTCTTCGGCGTGTTGGTCGATGATGATGGGTAGGGATATCAAACTAAGCCTGCCTGGGTCGATATCACGGGGTCACCTCGGTCCAACGCTGCCCATCCTCGGTCCAGACTACGTTCTTCGGTCCGCAGGACCAGAGAACACCATCATTTGCATGGAGATGGCGGCTACTGGGCTTACTGGGCAAATTCATGTCGACTGCAACCAGATTGTCATTGCCGTCGAGGCGCAATAGACCGGAATCACAGGCCAAATAGAGCTCGCCGTTGAACCACTCCATACCCCAGAGGTCTTCGCTGGTTGCGTCCTGTCCAACGGCTTCCCACTGCGAACCATCGCCACGCAGCAAAGTGCCCATCTGCCCGCATACAAACACTAAATCTTCGCGAACGACCTTGACCCGATGCAATACGAGATTGGTTGGACTTTCCCGATTGAACCATTTGCCTTCCAGGCGTTGCCAAATTTCGCCATTGAATCCGACGGCATAGAGATTTTCTTCTCTGATACCGTCGATGGAGTTGAAACCGCATAGTTCAATCTCGCCTCTGGGTAAAACCACTCCCTGGTCCTGACGCGTCCATTTGGCTGGTCCCTCGCGACGGTAAACCTGGCGGCCCATGCCAGTGGCGTAGGGAACACCGTTGATGAGTTGCAGATCCCGAATAGGACCGCGACGAGCAGGGCCATCGAGCGAGTCGTCGATCTCTTCTTCGGTTGAGCCAACCATTGTGCTGACTGACACAATACCGTCTGGACCTGTAGCGAAAACCATGATTTCCGGTACTTCAATTGCGCAGATTCGCGTGGCGTGCCACTCGAGGTTGAAGGAGAACCAGCGGTTCTGGGACCTGTCCCACTTGAGCAGTTTGGAGGCGGTCGAGCCACTTTCCTTCAATACATCGACTTGGGCGATGACTCGACCAACATTGCGGCTCTGCATGAAGCCGGAAAGGAAGGAGTATTCGTTAGACATAGCAAACCTATCGTTCTTGAAATTGAAAATTAAGCGGCAGAGTGGGCGTTGGATGTGATGCCTTTGATGGCCTCGATCGCCTGGTCGACGGCGTTCTGCTGCGTGGCAGTCAGCGTGCCGGAAGAGCGCTTGTCCGAGCCTGGATCGCTGCGCACTGGTGTGTTGTCTTCCATGTCACATTTTTTCTGGTGATAGTCGTCCAGCTGGTTGGCTATGCACTTCGAGTTGCAATGAGGGAATGCCGTACTGTGGGCAAGTGCACCTGCTTCACGGGCATTTTTGTAAGTCCATTTGGCATTAGCGGGTAGTCGCTGGTCGCTGCCTGGTTTGATCTTGTCACCGGAGTCCGGCCAGGATTGCAACACCGGACCGTCGTTGTGGGCCGCCTCCATCTGGCCCTGGACCGCATGGAGGATTCCATGGGTACCGTCGTCGCGCGACTGGGATGCACACACGCACGGCGCGTTGTCTTGCTTGTACTTCTCGAAGCCAGTCAAGGCAGTGCCACGTTCCCCCGTCTTAGAGAAACAATGTACCTCGATCAGGTGGTGACCTGTGATCTCCGGGTGACAGCAAAAACTCTTGTCTTTTTTTTTCGGTTTGAGCACGCATGCCTTGGCTTTCTTGCATTCATCGTCGCAATCCATTCCATCCGGTACTTTGTTGCCTCTCGCGGTCTCCCGCTTGGGACGTATCTTCGCATCCTTGCATTTATCCTCGGCAGCGTTTTGCTCGTCTTTGCAGACCTGGCCTTCGCTGGTGTCGAACGCTATCGCATCCACATGCATCCACGTTGGCGTGTTACCAGGTGATGATGCGTGGTTGTGGGTTGTCAGGTCCATGTGTCGCACTACGTTCTCGCCTTCGAACTTCACATCCATCGACCAGGAGGTGAAGTACACCTTGCCCTTGATCTTACTGGTGATCACGCCCTTCTTCGGCGCGCAACCGGCCTCATCCCCATAGCTGGTCTTGAAGTAACTCTTGTTCTTGAGCATCACTTCCTTACCACTGATCTTCACCGTACGACTGCCCTTGGTCGTGTCCTTGGCCATACCGGTATTCGGATAGGGGATGGGCACTCCGGTTGGCGTGGGGGGCGCCTGAGGCGGGGTGAAGCAGACATCCGGAAAGCAGGCGATCGACTTGCCAGCCGCCGCCTTGCAAGAAACCTCCATATTGTTGGCGTAGACCTCATTCGCCATCACGCAGCCCTCACAGTCTGGTAACTGAGCATCGCGGCGGCGCGTTCGCCGGCGTCGTTGCCCAAGTGGCAGAAGATATTCGGGCCTTCGCCATAGCCGTTGCGGCTGGCGGCCAGGGCCACGGCGAGCATCGCCGGGCCGATGGCGGCGCCGACTTCGCCGATGCAGTCGGCGGGGTGCCAGAGGTGGAAGAACTCCTTGCGCACGCGCAGGGTGCGGCTCAGGGCCAAGGACGCTTCCTTGAAGTAGTACTGCTCGCCGGAGATGTCGGTGAGCCGATAATCCATTTGCTCCAACCCACAGCCGACTTCGCTCAGGGCGGCGCGTACGGCTTGAGTCAGGCCATCGGCGCGCAAGGGAATGTCTTCGGCCTCCACCGTGGCCTTCTCCATACCGAACCCCAGGCCGATGCAGGCCAATTGCGGCTCTTTGCTGGCAACGGGGGCGGCCAGCACCACGGCGGCGGCGCCTTCGCCGGGGATAAATCCGTTGGAGTTCTGGCTGGTGAGCAGGCGTTCGCGTGCTTCGAAAGCGGCCAGGGTCGGTCCGCTGAGGAAGGAGTCGACGCCGGCAATCAGCACGTGGCGATGGCCGCCCTGGTAGATCAGCGTGCGCGCATTCAGCAGGGCCACGGCAGCGCTGACCCGACCACGGGCAATGACGTTGGAACCGGAATGAAAGCGCAGGCCCAGTTCGGCTTCGATGGCGTGCAGCAGCTCCTTATCGAGACCATCGAGGCGGCCGGGGCGCTCGACTTCCGCCACCCCCAGCAGCAGCGGGGTCTTTTCCGGGTCGACGTTGGGGGTGCTTTGCAGCGCCTCGGCGATGGCCCGGGCGGCCATCTTGATCAGCTTGGTGCGGCCGCGCCATGGCTGTTCCAAAGGCACGCTGGCGGCAATCAGCCATTCGCCGCCTTGGTCGATAAAGCGGGTTTCCTGGAAATTGTCGATGGCGCAGCGGATCGCCGCGCAGCTCGCGGGTGCGCTGAGGCCGACAGCACTGACCATGCCGGAGCCGATGATGCAAAGCGTGGTCATCAGTCCGTCTCCTCGGGTGCGTGCTTGTCTTTTACCAAGGAGGAGAGCGACGGGTAGTAATCCTTGCCCAGTTCACGGGCGCGCCACCAGCCCGTGGACATCGTGCCGACCAGCACCTGAGCGATCTCGAACATGTTGCGCCGTAGCGGGCGGGCGACACGCCAGGTCAGTTGCACCTGGAGCGCGTCGGTGTCGATCAGCAGGGTGTCGATCACCGCCTGCACAGTCTCATGACCACCTTTTTTCAGAAAGAAGGTCACCGGCACGTCGATTTCGGGGATGCGAAAGCCCGCGCGCTCCAGGGGTGTGAGGTTGAGCAGCAGCACGTCCTCGCCGCCTCGCAGATAGTGGATCTGCTGATCGTCAGGGGCCGCCTGAAAGTAGCGGCGGTCGAAATCACCCGGCAGAAACGGAAAGCAGTCGGCCAACCAGGCCTCGTCGTAAGTACCGGCGAAGCGGGCGCGTTGCGGCCAGCTACGGCCGATGGGGCCGAGGGCCATCGGGCGGTAGTCGCCAGAGGGACTGTCGATCGCCTTGCCCAATTCCTCGGTGTYCGGCATCGGCATGCCAACGATGTCAGCACTACCCATGCGGCTTGGGAACCAGCCACAACCGGTCGGATTGTCCAGGTAGCAGTGACGCATTTCGGAGTTTTTGGCCATCGGATGACTGCCGCCAAAGGCCTGGGCATAAGAGATGTGCTGCTCGGTGAAGGGCTGCGGTAAGCCGGGAGAAACGCCCAACAGCCCCGGTTGCCACTGCCGGGGGCCGAGGACGGAAAAGGCTTTGCTCATCTGACCGACGCGAATGCCCGCAGCCAGTTGCCTCACGGGCCGCCCGCCTGGGGCATAGGCCTTGCCGCGCACCAGCACATCGCAGAATGGCTTGACCGGGGCGAAGTCCATTTCCTGCAGCGGGGCGCTGAGACCAGGCTCGCCGAGGAAGGTATCGGCCATCAGCAGCGGTTGCTGGCTGTCGGCGAGGGTCGCCGCGCGGCCGTCCAGCGGCAGATTGAAAGTGCCTTTGGCCACCACCACCAGGGATTCGCGGCCATCGGGCTCCGTGCCCTGGGTATAGGCAGCAAGCAGTTTGCTGGCGTTGAGCAGTTCCATGGGCCGAATACCTGTCTAGTTGATCTGCACCGAACCACCCTTGATGCGGTTGACCCCGCTGGAGCGGCTGGACAGGTAGGCGCCCTGGATAATCACTTTGCCCGCTCGGGTCAGGGTGATACTGGCCTTGCCGCAACGCAGCACGATCTCGCGTTCGGCACTCAATTCCAGGCGCTGGTCGTCCAGTTGCACGCAGGCAACCGGTGCGGGCGCCGCGGTCTGGCCAAGCAGGCGGCCGATCACTAGCGGGCGGAAAGGGTCGCCATCTTCGAACATCAGCGCCACCTGGGTGCCGATGTCTGCAGGGGCGAGCAGGGTGGTGCTGCGGGCGGCGATGCTCTGTTCCTCGGGGCAACCGGGGTAGGTCACCAGGGGCGCACTGGCTTGCGGCAGGTCGAGCAGGACGCCGATGACCACGCCATCGATGCGGGCCTGGGTGGGTAGTGGGTATTGAACCGTCATACGCGTGACTCCTAGTTTTGCAGGATCTTGCGTCCCTTGATCACCACGTTCTTGTTGGCCTTGATGTTGATCGCGCCAGAGCCGTCTATGGTGATGTCCTTGCCGCGGATGCTGATGGTGCCGTCCTTCTTCATGACGATGCTGGCTTTGCCGGTGGTGATGGTCACCGAGTCACCGGCATCGATGACAAGGTCCTTGCCCACCGTCAGCGCATCGTTGTTGTCGATATCGGTCGTGCGTCCTGCACCGACCTTGCGCGATTCGTTTGCCTTTACTGTGGTTGAAAGATTGGCACCCACGTCCACCGAGCGGTTGGCGCCCACATTGGTCGACTGGTAGAGGCCCACATTGACGTTTTGGTAGGCCCCGACATTCACCGTTTGAAAGGCACCGATGACAACTTCCTGCGCTGCGCCGATGGCGATCGTCTCGTTGATACCTACCGCATGGGTGCGCTGCAGGGTCACGGTCGCGGTTTCGTTGGCGCCGACGCTGATCGTGCGGTTGCTGCCAATGTTGATGGTCTCGTTGCTGCCGACGCGTTCCGTACGGTTGACGCCAATGGTGATGGTCTCGTTGTTATCGACGGTTTCGGTGCGGTCGTGTTTGACGTGCACGGTTTCGTCGTTGTCGATGCTCTTGCTGCGGTCGTGGCCGACCCAGTGGGTCTCGTCGTTCTCGACCTCAATGTCCTGGTTCTTCTCGGCGTGGATAAACAGTTGCTCCGCGCCTTTCTTGTCTTCCATGCGGATTTCATTGAAGTTGGCCGGTGAGCCGCCCTTGCTTGAACGGCTCTTCACGCCGCTCTGGGTGGCATTGGCCGGCAGCGTGTAGGGCACGGTCTGTTCGGCGTTGTAGACGCGGCCGGTGATGATCGGCCGATCCGGGTCGCCTTCGAGAAAACTGACAATCACTTCCTGACCGATTCGCGGGATCTGCATCGCCCCCCAGTTCTTGCCGGCCCAGGCCTGGGAGACGCGCATCCAGCAGGAGCTGTTCTCGTTGGATTGGTCGTGGCGATCCCAGTAGAAGTGCACTTTGACCCGGCCATACTGGTCGGTCCAAATCTCCTCGCCATTGGGGCCGACCACCACCGCGGTCTGTGGCCCTCGGACAATCGGCATGGGGGTCAGGGGGAGGGGGTGGAAAACCTGGCTGGCATCCATGCAAGCGAGTTCGCCCACGAACTGCTCGGAGAGATCCTGGGTGCCACTTTCATAGGGCTCCTGGTGGATGTGGTAGCGCGCGCTGACCACCAGGTATTCGCGGTTCTGGTCTTCGCGCTCATAGCCGGTCAGCGAGAACAGGTGGCCGGAGCCCAGTCCGCGGGCACGGCCGCGCAGTTGTACGCGCTCGAACTGGCTGTGGATGGCTTCGATGCGGGTACGCGCATAGTGCTCGCCGTCGTTGCTCTGTGCGTATTCACCGGGGTAGTCGTAGAGCGGGTAGTCGCCGTTGCTGTGGCTGCGCGACACACTGGAGCGCACCTCAAGGTTGGCGCGGGGTCGCTGGAAGTCGTAATCGTTGAGCTCCAGCGAACCGGGTTGGACTTCCCGCGTCAGTTGCCAATCGTAGAAATGATCGCGCTCGCGCATTTGCCGATCGGGCGGGTAGAACGGCACTGAGTCGTAATCTGCCACCGTGGAGTGGGCGCCATAGGCGTCGGCCAACACCAGTACATGACGCGCTTGCTCATGGCGGAAGTAGTAATAGATCCCTTCCTGTTCCATCAAGCGGCTGACGAAATCGAAGCTGGTTTCGCGGTACTGCACGCAATATTCCCACTGGCGGTAGCTGCCGCTCAGGCTGTCTTCGAAATCGGAAAAACCGAGGTCGCGGAACACCTGCTTGATGATGTCCGGCACCGTATTGTTCTGGAAAATCCGGCAATCCGAGGTGCGCGTGAGCAGCCAGAACCAGGGCCGCAGGCTGACGTGGTAGCCGGCGAACTGGCCATGGCCGGTCAGTTGTCGACAGCTGCAGGCAATGCCGTGGAAGTAGCGTTTGCCGCCGTCGTGCAGCTCCAGGGTCAGGCCCATCGGCTTGCCCAGCAAATGGTCGAACGTGATCGCCCGGTCTTCGGAGGTGAGGTTCAATTCATAGTGGAACAACCGCCCCAATTCTTCGTTGCCTTCCATGCTCCGCAGCAGCAGGACATCGCCGCCGAGGGGGCAGTTTACCTGCACCAAACGGTTGTTTTGCGTGATTGCCATGCACGGCTTCCTCTGCCTCGTGTTTGGGCGTCAGTCGGCCGTCTCGAATACATAACGCAACGTACGACTGAATCCGTTTCCAGCGGATTAACCTTTTGCCCAACGCCTCTTTGGCGTTATCTCTAATCCTTACAATTCAAGGAAGTGTTAGCGCTGTTCAATGCTTGTCAAGAAACTCTCCGACCAGTGGGGTGAACACCGAGGCGTTTCAAGATCGGTGATCGGAGGTCATTATTTAGTATCTTTGGTTATAGGCTTTATTCTAAAAAGTGAGTACCCGCGCAATTTATTCAGGCGCGAATTCAGTCGTGCTTATGAAGAGCATCTTTCAAAGTTGCGTAAAGGATGAGTACTGTAAAACTAAAGTTCGCGCACTTTTAACCACCGAAGACCTGATGACAGCAGAACCGACTATCCTTTCGGATAGTGAACGCTGCACTCTTGGCAAAAAGGGACGCCATGCCAGACTATGATCGCGCCATCGGCTCCACACCCGGCATTACATACGGTGATCGAACCTGTCTGATCGGGCCCTGGTTACTCAGGCCCTGGCTACTTCGGATGGCTTCAATTACGGTTTTCTGTCTTTTCACGGCAACGCCCGGATACGGCCAGAACCTGCCAACCGCGGCAGGTGTCGAAAACGCCACGGTAACGGTGATTCAAGCGCAGGAAATCGTTTCCAGGGCCACCCTTGAAGCCGTTCGCTGGAGCGGCCCTGAGTCCGGCCCGAAAGCCCAGCGGGGCAAGAGCATCGCCCTTGTCGCAGAGGATTTGCGTAACGGAGGCATCGTCGGTGTCGCGCAGGGCGCTCGCGAGGCAGCCAAGGCGATGGGCTGGACGCTGAAGATATTCGATGGCGCTGGATCATCGGCCGGGCGCGCAAAGGCCTTCTCCGATGCGCTGGCAGAGAAACCCGACGGCCTCATTCTGTGCGGTTCCGATGCCCTTGAGAACAATGCGGCGCTGATCCTCTTCGCCAACAGGGATGTGCCGGTGGTTGGCTGGCACGCCGGGGCACGCCCCGGGCCGATTGACGGCACGCCGGTGGCCATGAACGTCACGACCGACCCGCTCGAAGTGGCTCGCCTCACGGCCATGGCGGCAGTGGCACAGTCAAACGGACACGCCGGCGTGGTCATCCTGACCGACTCCAAATACAGCATCGCCATGGCGAAAGCCAAGGCCATGGAAAACGTCATTCGGGCCTGTCGAGAATGTACGTTGCTGGAAGTGCGCGATGTGGCGATCTCCGAAAGTGGCGAGAAGATGCCGGCGCTCACCAAGGAGCTGCTTCAGCGCTATGGCAAGCGCTGGACCCACACGCTGGCCATCAACGATATCTATTTCGACTACTCGATTGCCTCATTGACCAACGCCGCAATGCCCAGTGACGGCATCAGTCTGTTATCTGCCGGTGATGGCAGCGCCTCGGCTTTCTTGCGCATACAGGCAAAAACCTACCAGACCGTCACCGTGGCCGAGCCGCTCAACCTGCATGGCTGGCAAGTGATGGATGAATTGAACCGGTTGTTTGCAGGGCAGCCGGTGAGCGGCTTCGTAGCACCGATTCACTTGGTCAATGCCGACAATATTGCTTTCGACGGCGGGAAGAAATTCCAGTACGACCCTGACAATGGTTATCGAGACATTTATCGCCACCAATGGAATCCCTGACATTGGACGTTATTTCCCGGCTCGGACGCCGGCTATTGCCGCAGTCGTTGCGCGCACAGTTCACACTGGCGTTCCTGACGCTGGCGCTGCTGATCCTGGCGGGTGGTGCCACAGCGGTCTACGCGTTGCGCACGTCAAACAGCGCCACCCGCCAGCTGACGGATGAACGACTGGTGCGCATGCAAAATGGGCAAGACATGGTGCAGCGGACCTTGCTGATCGAACGCCAGACCGATCAGCTTCTGACAACCCGTTCCCCCGACGCCCTGCGTTCAAGCTATGCGGCGACCGTCGAACAGCTTGAAGCCCTTGATCAACTGGTGCAGGAGCTGACTGCCGCGAACAGTGGCGAGGCGATACTCGACATGCATCAGTCGAGTCAGATGTTCCGCAATACCGCCAACATCGTTGCGCAACTGCGRGAAAGCCTGTTGCAGACCGAGGTCACCTTCGAGCAAGCCCTGGAGGATCACGCTGCCCGGTTGACCGCGACCCAGACCCGGGCCAGCCTGGAACTGGCGGTGTTACTTTTCGATCTGCCGCAGGCTAATGACAGCGATGCCGTGCAACGGCTGCGGATCCGATATGAGCGCCTGTCACGCGCCGCAGGCAAATTACCCGACGCTGATGTGGAGACGGCCGATCTCTTCTCCCTGCGCCTGAGACTCATCAATCAGCACAACGTCATCCAGCGCTTCAATGAGGAGTTGAAGAATGAGGCCGGGGTTCTGGTCGCGGTGGCCCGTGCGCAATCCAGTGCTTACACCGAAGACTATCGCGAAGCCGTGCAGCGCCTGGTCGAGGCCTCAAATCGTAGCCAGCAATGGGTGCTGATCATGTTGGGCGCCAGCCTGGTGTTCGCCTGGTTCGTGACCCGGGTCTTCATGGGCCGTCATGTGCTTGTGCGCCTGAATGAAATAAGCCGGCAATTGCGTCAGGAACGCACTGACAAAACGCATTTGATGATGGTGGAACATGGGAAAGACGAGATCGGCAACATGGCTCGCGCGGTGAATCAATTCCTCAAAGACCGTCTTCAGCTGGAAAAAAAGACGGTCCAATTGAGTATCGCCACAGAGCGGCTCGCCCTGCAAAACAACCGATTAGAGCAAGAAGCCATCATCCGTGCCGGACAAGGTCATGTCCTGGAGCTGATCGCCAGGAGCACCGAGCTTGCAGAAGTCCTCGAGAGCCTGGCTCACCTGGTCGAGTCCCAACTGGAGGGGATGATGGTGTCCATCCTGGTGCTGGATGAGGATGGCAAACACCTGCTGCACGGGGCTGCCCCCAGTTTGCCGAAAGCCTATAACCAGCTCATTGACGGGATTGCGATCGGTCCAAACGTAGGCTCTTGCGGCACCGCGGTGTATCGACGAGAACCGGTCATCGTCACGGATATCGAGCTGGACCCGCTGTGGGAGGAGTACCGATCAGCCGCTGCGCCCTATGGATTTCGCGCCTGCTGGTCGACGCCGATTCTGTCCCATGAGCGAAAGGTATTGGGTACGTTTGCCTTGTATTCCAACACCGTCCGCAGCCCTAGCTCGACCGAGACGCGACTGATCGACATGGCGACACCTCTTGCCGGTATTGCGATAGAACGCCAACTGACCGAAAAGCGCATTCGCTATATGGGCGACCATGACGCACTGACCGGGCTGCCGAATCGCACCCTGCTCGAAGACCGTCTCAAGCAGGCAATACTGTATGCCCAGCGCTACAGCCGGCTGGTGACGGTGGTGTTTCTCGATCTGGACAAGTTCAAACTGGTGAATGACAGCCTTGGGCACAGCGCTGGAGACGTACTGCTGAAAACCGTCGCCCAGCGCATGCAGGAGTGTGTGCGCCGCACCGACACCGTCGTGCGACTGGGTGGCGACGAGTTTGTGATCATCCTGTTCGACCAGCCCTCAGACCTCGACGGCGTTACTCCAGCCCTGCACAAGATCCAGGAAGCCATCCTGCGGCCGATTCAGCTCAGCGGGCATACACTCCACGTCACCTGCAGCATGGGGTTGGCCACCTACCCAGCTGACGGCAGCGATACCGACACGTTGCTCAGCAATGCGGACGCCGCCATGTACCGGGCCAAGGAACTGGGTCGCAACAGTTACCAGTTCTATACGAGCGAGATGAATAACAAGGATCAGGGCAAGCTCGCCATGCAAGACGGGCTACGAAACGCACTCAACCATGACGAGTTCCTGCTGCTGTACCAGCCACAGGTGGATTTGCAGACAGGTCAGATTATCGGCGTTGAAGCACTGATCCGCTGGCAGCACCCCGAGCTCGGCATGRTGTCTCCAGTCAAATTCATTCCGCAGGCCGAAGAGACCGGGTTGATCGTGCCCATAGGCGATTGGGTGATTCATACCGCGTGCAGACAGAACAAGGACTGGCAGGATGCGGGCTGGCCGCCGATCACCATGTCGGTGAATATTTCAGCACGCCAGTTCATCGAAAGGGACCTGATCGACCGGGTGAGGCATGCCTTGCAAGAGACCGGACTGGACCCGATGTACCTTGAGCTGGAGCTGACCGAAAGTCTGATCATGCAAGACCTTCAGCAAGCCATCAGCAAAATGAAGGAACTGCAATCAATGGGGATCAGTCTGTCGATCGACGACTTCGGCACCGGCTACTCCAGCCTCGCCGCATTGAAAAGCTTCCCCATCGCAAGGCTCAAGATCGACCAGTCTTTCGTGCACGATCTGCCCGACAACGAGAACGACAAAGCCATCGCTACCGCAGTGATTTCGTTGGGGCACCAACTGAACCTCAAGGTCATAGCCGAAGGTGTCGAAACCGAAGAGCAGCAAACCTTCCTGCGTGAAAACGGCTGCGATGAAATTCAGGGCCACTTTTTCAGCAGAGCGGTCAGCGCAGAGGAAATCAGTCTGTTACTGCGCACGCCCCGATTACCTCAACCGAGCCGCATTACCAGCCCTGACACGGTAAGGCGAAAACGCGATGTAAAACGTCCACGCAGTCCAATGCCCGGGCGTTAATGACTTAGTGAAAACGCTGTTGTGTCAGAAGCCGATCGCCTGGGTACTTCGCAAACCGGCAGTGACGGGTGTCATTATCGGAGCTCGCCCTCCGGCACAAGTAGACGGGCTGATTGCAGCTTCGGAGTCGCGCTTACGCACCATGGAAATCGGTTGAGCAATGGCGTTGTCTGGATTACTTGATTGATGTCAACGGCATCAGTTGGCCTGCTCTGTATTCTGCGCTGAAACCGACTGTTGGTAGCGCAAGGCTTATTGCTCATGACTGAATTGATGCTGACTCACCTCGACTCACTGGGACGCGTGCGAATGGTCGATGTTACGGATAAATGCGTGACGTCCCGAGAAGCCGTGGCTGAGGCATGGGTTCATATGCTTGCCGAGACCCGACAACTGATTGCCAGTGGTGCTCACCCTAAAGGTGATGTATTTGCGGTAGCGCGGATCGCCGGCATTCAGGCGGCCAAACGCACGAGCGAGTTGATTCCGCTCTGTCATCCGCTGCTTCTGAGCAGTGTTAACGTTGAGTTGAGTTTTGAAGGTGACCAACGCGTACGCATTGTTTCTCGGTGCAAGCTGTCCGGACAGACCGGCGTCGAGATGGAGGCACTGACCGCCGCCAGTGTGGCGGCCTTGACCCTGTATGACATGTGCAAGGCCGTGGACCGGGGCATGAGTATCGAATCGGTGCGGCTGTTGGAGAAGCAGGGTGGTAAAAGTGGCTGGTATCAGGCGCCGCAACAATGAAGCTGAATGTTTTGTATTTCTCGCGGTACCGCGAAACGCTTGGCCTTGACGATGAAACGATTGAAGGTGATTTCACTTCTGTCGATCAGTTGCGTCAGCACCTGATACATCGTTCTGGCGTCTGGCAGGTGCTGGCCGAACAGAACCTCATGTGTGCCCGCAATCAGGACATGTGTGGGCTCGATGAGCCGTTGATAGACGGTGATGAAGTGGGTTTTTTCCCAACCGTAACGGGAGGGTGATTCGATGATTCGAGTGCAGACAGAGCGCTTCGAACCCGGCACCGAAATCAATGCCCTGCAGGCTTTGAGCCTGAATGTCGGTGCCGTGGTGAGTTTTGTCGGGTATGTACGTGACACCAACGTCGGACAAGAAGTCGCCGGGATGTTTCTTGAACATTACCCCGGTATGACCGAAAAGGTCCTGGGCAAGATCGCCGACGAAGCCCGGCAGCGCTGGCCGTTGCTCGGACTGGTGCTGATCCATCGAATCGGCGCGCTGCAACCGGGAGACCCCATTGTCTTTGTCGGCGTCAGCAGCAGTCATCGTCAAGCGGCTTTTGATGCCTGTGCGTTTGTAATGGATTACCTGAAAACCCGAGCGCCATTCTGGAAGAAAGAACAGGTGGCCGAGAGTTCCCATTGGGTCGAGGCTCGCCACAGTGATCGCGAGGCGGCGCAACGATGGGAGTGACGTTTCCCTCGCGGTGAGTGGAACGTGTTCAGCTGTATTGAGAGCGAGAATCCCATGCTCTATCCGCTGTTTCTGACATTGCACCTGTTTGCCGCGATGATTTTCATCGGCACGGTATTCTTCGAAGTCCTGTTCCTTGAAAGTATCCGCAAACAACTGCCGGTCAAGGTCATGTTACTGGTCGAGCAGGGTGTCGGTCGACGTGCACGCACCTTGATTCCATGGGTCTTGCTGGTGTTGTTCGGTGCCGGGTTGGGGATGGTCTGGCTGCGCTATTTACCGGTCCTTGCCACACCAATGGCCTCATCGTTTGGCACGTTGCTGATGTTGAAAATCGTGGTGGCCGTCAGCGTACTGCTGCATTTCCTGGTCGCCATGTTTTTGTTCAAAAGTGGCCGGATGAGTGCTCGATACCTGCATTTCATCCATGGCAGCCTGTTCTGCCACATGGTTGTCATTGTGCTGTTGGCCAAGTGGATGTTTTACCTGACGTGGTGACTGGGCTTGCCTGGTGTCCGTTGCGCGACAAGCACTTCGCTCGCGCTTGATGCAAATCAAGGAGCATGGGTCGCCAGGCTCCGACACTGGCGGTCCGCAGCCAGTCTCGGAGACCCGTTATGCTCAATTCGTTTCACAGCCCTGGAGAGCTGAACGTCCGGTGCGATCAAGGCGTGCTCGACCCCAACGGCCATGTCGACACTGAAAAATTTCACGACGGCATCGGCTCTCTGGATTTGCATCGTGCATTGCGCGTCAGCCGTCAGAAGTGCCGTCCGCTGTCGCTGAACGTGCAACTGCCTTCTAACCTCAAGCCTGCCTTGTGCTCCCCTCGCGAAGTTTCATGCGAGCACAGTGGTGTCGAACACTATCTTCAGCGTCTGCAACATGAGATCGACCTCGTCGGTTGTCATCTGGGAGCCGGGCAGCGGGTCGAGCAGTTCCATCTGGGGGGCGGAACACCCGCCATCGCCCAACTGAGACGGCTGATGAATCACCTTCGTGGCCGATTCAACTTTCTTGGACATGAGTGCGGTGACTACAGCATAGAAGTGGACCTTCACCATACGGATTGGTCGACCATGGGAATGCTGCGTGACCTGGGGTTCAACCATGTCAGCATCGGCGTTCCGGACATCGGTGCCGACCKTGCGATGTCGGTGGCCTGCTACCAGAATCCGGCACCGATCCATTCGCTTATCGATGCCGCTCGTACCTTCGGCTATCGATCCATCAATGTCGATCTGGGTTATGGCCATACCTGGCAGACGCCAGAAAGTTTTGCGCTGAAACTGACAACCATCATCGAACTGGAGCCGGACCGGCTGCTGGTGTTTGACTATGCCCGGCCACCCCAACGCTATCGGCCAAAGACTGCAGACACAATCGGGGCGTTTTGCAGCGAGGAAGATAAAGGCGCCATGCGCCGGATCTGCTTTGAACAGTTGATCGGCGCCGGTTATCACTACATTGGCCTGGGGCAGTTTGTCCGACCCGATGACGATTTGGCGATTGCTCAGGAGCGCGGCCGATTACGTCGCAATTGTGAGGGGTTTACCCGTCACGGGCATTGCGACCATATCGGGTTCGGTTTGGGCGCTATCAGTCAGATCGACGGTTTGTATGCGCAAAACACCGACGAACTGGAACGGTACCAGCAGCAACTGGACATGGACCAACTGCCGACGAGTCGTGGCTGGCGCTGTGAGGAAGGGGATCAGGTCAGGCACATGGTCATGGAACGCCTGGCGTGTGATCTGGAGCTGGATATCCAGGCAATCGAGACGCGTCATGGAGTCATTTTTCGCCAGTACTTTTTCACCGCCTGGCCTGTGCTTGAGCAATTGAGCCATGACGGGTTGATTGAACTGTCTGACCGTTTCATCAGCATTCTTCCGGCCGGTCGGCCGCACGTGGATGCCGTCTGCAACCTGTTTGAAAAGGATTCGGACGGTGCGGGGCATGAACCCCATTACGAATGGATTGATCATGACAACTTCATTTGATTTCAATCGTGCCCTGGTCGAAAAGTATGACCTCCCGGGGCCGCGCTATACCTCTTACCCGACCGCGCCGCAGTTTCATCAGGCGTTCGCCGTCGATGACTATCAGCGTGCGGCCTCGGACAGCAACCAGGCGACAACGCCAAAATCGCTGTCGGTGTACATCCACATCCCGTTCTGCAAGAGCCTTTGTTACTACTGCGCCTGCAACAAAATCATTACCCAGAAAACCCACCGCGCCTTCGAGTACCTGACGTACCTCAAGCGCGAAATCGTGATGCAGGCTGCCTTGTTCGACCGCACCCGCAAACTCACGCAACTGCACCTGGGAGGTGGCACGCCGACCTATTTGACCGGCGAGCAACTGGCTGACCTGATGGACTGCCTGCACCAGGCATTCGACATGGATGACAGCGATGACCATGAGTTTTCCATCGAGGTCGACCCTCGCACCATCAGTACGGAGCAGATCCAGTTGTTGCGTCAGTTGGGGTTCAATCGTTTGAGCTTTGGCGTACAGGACTTCGATCCCGATGTGCAGGCTGCGGTCAATCGGCAGCAAAGTGAAGAGCAAATCCATGCGCTGGTCGCTGCGGCACGCCAGGCGCGATTCAAATCGATCAGTGTCGATCTGATTTACGGCCTGCCATTGCAAACCGTGGAGAGTTTCGATGTCACCCTCGGCAAAATCATCGCGCTGCGTCCGGACCGGATTGCCGCCTACAGCTATGCCCATTTGCCGGAACTGGTGCGCGCACAACGGCTGATTCGTTCGGCCGACATGCCGCCACCGGAGCGCAAACTGGAATTGCTTGAACTGACTGTCCGTCGTCTGACTGAGGCCGGTTATATCTATATCGGCATGGACCATTTCGCCTTGCCGGACGATGAGTTGGCGCTGGCCCGGGCCAATGGCACGTTGCAACGCAATTTCCAGGGTTATTCCACCCACGCCGACTGCGATCTGATCGGTCTCGGGGTGTCCTCCATCGGTAAGGTCGGCGACAGCTACAGCCAGAGCGTCAAGGAGCTTTCTCAGTACTACGCTCGTATTGATCAAGGCTTGTTGCCTGTGCATCGGGGTTACCGGTTGAGCGCCGATGATCGGCTGCGCCGTGAAGTGATCAGCGATCTGATGTGCCACGGCCGGATCGACTTCGGCAAGTTTGAAGCGGGTCATGACATCTGCTTTACCGATTATTTTGCCGATGCGCTGATGCAACTCGACGAGCATGTTCGCGATGGCTTGCTGCAGATTCACAAAGACGCGTTGGTGTTGTTGCCACACGGGCATTTGATGATGCGCAGCGCCGCGATGGCGTTTGATGCCTACTTGGGCGGTGATCAAAAAGGCCGGTTTTCACGTACCGTTTGAAGTCCCCAGTGCTGGCGTCCGCGATGCCAGGAGGAAATGATGAGAACCGAGTTTCAGGATCGTTTGGCGGTGGTCACGGGTGCCAGTTCCGGGATAGGCCTGGCCCTGTGTGCGGCGCTGTTGCCGCGCGGGGTCAAGGTGCTGGCGATGTCACGGAAAATCGGGGAATTGCCGGCCTTGCAGCAGATCTATGGCGAGCGCCTGCAATGGTGTGCCGGTGACGTGACCTGTCAGGATGACCTGCAGGCGCTGGCCCAACGTGCATCGACACTGGGCCAGGTGGATTATCTGGTGCCCAACGCGGGTATCGCCGAAATGGCCGATAGCCTCGACATGCCGGCCTTCCAGCGTCAGTGGGCGGTCAACGGCGCCGGGGCGTTGAATACCCTGGCGGCGTTACGCGGGGAGTTGGCGAGTCCGGCTTCGGTGGTGTTTGTCGGCAGCTTCCTGACCGGCTCGAGTTTTCCCGGTCTGGCCGCCTGCATTGCCAGCAAGGCCGCGCTGGCGGCGCAGGCGCGCACGTTGGCGGTGGAATTCGCGCGTTATGACGTGCGCATCAATCTGGTCTCCCCGGGGCCGACCGCGACCTCGATGTGGGACAACCTGGGGTTGAGCGACGGGGAACTCGACGACGTTGCCGGCACCCTCGGCAAACGTCTGCTGCCCGGTCATTTCCTCGATGCGTCTGCGGTGGCCAACGTGATTGTTTTTCAGCTGTCTCAAGGCGCGCGGGGTGTTTATGGTCAGGACTGGAAAGTCGATAACGGTTATACCCTGAGCTGAAGAGGTGAACACAAACCCTGTGGCGAGGGAGCTTGCTCCCGCTCGGCTGCGTAGCAGTCGTAAAATCAGCACCTGCGTTTAATCTGAATGTACGCAGTGACTGCTTTTAGGGCCGCTTCGCGCCCCAGCGGGAGCAAGCTCGCCCACGTTGTACTTACCCGACGGCTTGTTCATCGGCAGGCGCTTGATCTCTTTGAGGGTGTTGCTGTCGTAGACGATCAGCGCACCGTCGGTGGCCCAGATACTCAGCAGCAGGTAGCGACCGTCGCGGGTGAATTCGACGTGGGCGGCGGTCTTTCCGGGCATCGGGCGCAGGGTGTGAGCGATTTCCAGGGTCTGTTTGTCGATCAGGTGGATCGCATCGTTGTCGGGGCCGAAGAACACGTCGGTCCAGGCATACCGCGAGTTGACGTGGCTGCGCATGAAGAAGCCCGGCCCCAGGGTCGGTATTTCCTTGAGCAGTTTCCAGGTCTTGAAGTCGATGACCGAGATCAGGCCCTTGCTGATGTTCGGCGTGGCGAACACCCACTCACCGTTACGTTTCCAGTAGGTCCCGGACCCCAGGTGCGGCATGCCCGGCAGTGGAATGTCGGTGACCACCTTGCCACTGTCGAGGTCGATCACCTGACCGCCCTTGGCCGCGCGCGACGTGGCCAGCAGTTGCTTGTAGTCCGGTGAAAAGGAAAAGTCGTCCAGCATATCTTCGGCGTGGATCCGTCGCGGTTCGAAATCCGGTGTGCCGGTGCAGGGCAGTTCCCAGACTTCCTTCACGTCCTTGAGCGCTACGATGAAGCTGTCCCGTGGCGGCGCGGTGTAGACCGCGCTGACCCGTGACGCGGTACCGTCCTGGCCGATCGCCGGAATGGTTTTGACCAATGACAGATCACGGGCATCGAGCACCACCAGGTTGCCAGGCAGGTAGTTGCCCACCAGCACCCATCGGCCGTCCTTGCTCACCGCGAGGTTGCGGGTGTTGAGCCCGGCGCGGACCTCGGCGATCAGTTTCAGGTTATGCAAGTCATACAGGCTGATCCAGCCATCGCGAGAAGCCACGTAGACGAAGCGTCCGTCCGGCGAAAACTTCGGCCCGCCATGCACTGCAAAGTGCGAAGAGAACCGAGCCAGCACTTCAAAGCGGTTGCCGTCGAGGATGTCGATGTGATGATCACCGGCTTCCACCACCACAAACAGGTTCAGGGGATCGGCGCGATGCTGGGGTGTGTCGGGCAGTTTGTTGATATCGGCGAGAATCGAATGACTGCCGCGAATGTCATCGTTGCTCCAGGTGGGTGGGGTGGCGGGTGGTTGCTGGAGGTAGTCCACCAACGCGTCGATCTGCGTGGCGTTGAACACGTTGGCATACCCGCTCATCTGACTCGCGGGACGACCGTCCTGGATCACGCTGCGGATTTCGTCGGGTTTGATCCGGCTCAGGCTTTCCGGCAGCAAGGCCGGTCCCGTACCGCCGAGACGATTGGCGCCATGGCAGCTCTGGCAATGCTGTTGGTAGAGGTTGGCGGCCACGTCGGAGGGCGGAGTCGCTGCACCGGCGTGAGCCGCACCGATCCATAACAATGGGCCAAGCACCATGCGCCTCATATCGCCACCTTGCGCTGGCGTTGCAGCGCTGCGGGGTAAAAGCGCGCCGGGAATTCCTGTTGTTGGGCAGCGAACAGATCGACCACTTTGCCGATCACCGCAAGCGTCGGAATGCCAGGTGGGCATTCCCGCGCCAGGGTCGGCAATTGGTGCAGCCTGCCTCGTGCAACATGCTGGTCGGGACGCGTGCCATTGCTGATCAGCGCCGCCGGTGTCTCGGCGGGCATTCCAGCTTCGATCAAGCGCTGGGCGATAATCCCGAGATTGGATAACCCCATGTAAAACACCAGGGTCTGGCTGCTGTCGACGAGGCTGCTCCAGGGTAATTGCAACTCACCATCGTGTTGCAGGTGCCCGGTGATGAATCGACAGGAGTTGACCAGCTCCCGATGGGTCAGTGGAATGCCAGCGTAAGCGCTACACCCGGAGGCGGCAGTAATGCCGGGGACGACCTGGCAGTCAATGTTGCGTTGCAGCAGGTACTCCAGTTCCTCGGCGCCACGGCCGAAGATGAACGGGTCGCCACCTTTGAGCCGGACCACACGCTGCCCCAGATCGGCGAGGTCGGCGAGTAGTTCGTTGATCTGATCCTGAGGCAGGCTGTGGCAGCCGCTGGCCTTGCCGACGTAATGCCGGGCGCAGGTGAGGGGGATCAATGCCAGCAGCTCGGGGCTGATCAGGCGGTCGTAAACCACGGCGTCGGCTTGCATCAACAGGCTCCAGGCGCGCAGGGTCAGCAAGCGTGGATCGCCGGGGCCAGCGCCGACCAGGGCAACTTCGCCCGGTCTGAACGGGGACTCAAGTGCAGCCGGTAAAATAATCGATGGATGCATGGGACGTCCTTGGTACTTCATCAGGTGGGCCGGCCCCATCCTTTGTCAGATGGCTCGCCAGGCGGGTGCTTCAGTGCATGACGCAAGGGATGGTCGGTAAGGGCGACACGCCGATTTCTTCATCGCTGAGGTGGCAACCGGGGTCCTGGCCCCAGAGATCACCCTCGGCCCAGGCGCGGGTGCGGGTATTGCCGTTGCAGATGCTGAGCCAGCGGCATTGGCCACAACGGCCACCCACGGCGCGAGGATGCGCGCGCAGTTGCTGCAACAAGGCGTCCGGGCGGTCCATCCACAGCGTGCGAAACGGTGTGTGCCGGACATTGCCCACCGAGTGCTGCCACCAATAGGTGTCGGGGTGAACTTCGCCGGTGTTGTCGATGTTGGCGATGCCGCTGCCCGAGGCATTGCCGCCCCAGGCGCGGAGCATGTGTTCCAGGCGCCGGTAATGCTCGGGTAGATGCAGGCCTACCCATTGCAGCAGGAGAATGGCGTCGGCATCGTTGTTGCCGCTGACAAAATCGCTGTCGCGACCGTGCTGAATGTCTTCCCAGGCCCGTTTGAAGATCAGCGTCATCGCCTGGCGGCTCATCTGCTGCCGGGCGTCGAGCTGGCGGCTGCGTTTGCCGCGACCGCTGTAGTTGAGGTGCGACAGATAAAACTTCTGCACGTCGTATTCGCGCATCAGTGCCAGTAATTGCGGCAGCTGCGCATGATTCTCCTGGGTCAGGGTGGTGCGCAGGCCGACGCGAATGCCCTGTTCGCGACAGAGCCGGATCGCCCGCATGGAACTGGCGAAGCTGCCCTTGAGTTGGCGGAACGCATCGTGGGTGGCTTCCAGGCCATCGATGCTGATCCCCACATAGTCGAAATTCGCTGCGCGGATCTGCGCAATGTTCTGCTCATCGATCAATGTGCCGTTGGTGGACAAAGCCACAAAGAAACCCTTTGTGCGGGCATAGGCGCTGAGCACAAACAGATCGTCATGCAGCAGGGGTTCACCGCCGGAAAGAATCAATACCTTCACGCCGGCATCGTGCAGATCGTCGATCACGGTCAGCGCGGCGGGCGTATCCAGTTCGTCGCGAAAGACGCTGTCGGCGGACGTGGCGTAGCAGTGTTTGCAGGTCAGGTTGCAGCGCCTGAGCAGGTTCCAGATCACCACCGGCGGCCGGTTGCTGCCCGGTGGGCTGGTTCTGGGGGCGGGCACCTGGCCGGTCAGGGCACGCAGRTATTGGCTGATCCTCAACATGCAACTCTCCTTGAACCAGCGCGTGTTCAGCGTGGCACTGGTGGTAGCCGTAATCCGGTTTTTTTCAGGATGCGACTGCTCACCAGCATCTCGTCGGCGACACAGGCGTCGCCCAGCAAGTAGCGCAGGTGTTCGCGGTAGCTGTCGATTTCCTCGCGGCTGCGACCGTGCACCATGGCGAACAGGTTGTAGCGCCACGCGGTTCGTCGCGGGCGTCGATAACAGTGGCTGACAAAAGGCTGTGCGCCGATCAGCGCGCCGAGGCGCGGCATGTCGGTGTCGCGCACATCCCAAACGGTCATGCCGTTGTAGCGATAGCCCAGGCGATAGTGGTTGGGGACAGCGGCGATGCGCCGGATCGCGCCCTCGGCCTGCAGGCGCTTGAGCAGATCCAGGGTGGATTCGATGCTCAGGTCCAGCTGTTCGGCGAGCCAGGCCCACGGGTCATCCAGCAGCGGCAAGCCGGCCTGGGTCAGTTCAATCAGCCGGTGCGCCAGGGTGTCTTCAGACCGGGAAGTACAGACCGACATGGTAAGTCTCCTCTTTAGGCAAGTTGAGCAGCGGCAAACCGGTCAGGGTTTCGATGTATTGCAAGGTTTCGGTGACGTCTTGTTCGGTCGCGCAGGCGAGCACGAACCACATGTTCCAGGCGTGTTCGCGTCGATAGTTGTGCGCCACTTCAGGCAGGGCATGCAGTTGCTCGGCGACCTCTTCGAACCGTTCTTCCGGCACGGCCAGCGCCGCGAGGGTGAAGGCGCCACCGAGGCGTTCGATGTCGAACATCGGGCCGAAGCGCGTGAGTATTCCTTCACAGAGCAGTTCGTGGAGGCGGTGGAGCAATTCAGGGCTGCTGCTGTCCAGTTCGCTGGCCAGCGCCTGCCAGGGGTTACGCACCAGTGGCAGGCCCAGTTGCAAGCGGTTGATCAACCGACGGTCAAGATCATCCATGGGGCTTGGTTCCCGTTGAGGAGGCGACAAAGCGTCCGCCGCATTGTTTGAAGGCATGGGTGCTGAACAGCAGTTGATGGGGCAGGTCACTCAGCAAGTGTTCTTCCAGCAACGCCTGGATCTGCGCCTCGACCTGCGCGCGTTGGCGTCCGTGAACCATGCAGAACAGGTTGTAGCGCCACTGCGGCAGGCGCCGTGGCCGTTGATAGCAGAGGGTGATACCGGACGCTCGCCCCAGGCGCTGGCCGACTTCGTCGATCAGCGCGTCCGGAACATCCAGCACCAGCATGGCGTTGGCGGTAAAGCCCAGGGCGCGATGGTTGAGCACCAGGCCGACCCGGCGAAACAGCCCCTGTTCGTGCCACTGGTGCATCTGCGCGAGCACCTGGTTTTCGTCGGCGTTTATCCGTTCCGCGAGGGCCTGATAGGGGCGCGAAACACGCGGTAATCCGTCTTCCAGGTGCCTTCGTAAGGCCTGTGTCTGTTCGGGACTCAATCCCGGCTTCATGGGCCTTCTCCCAAGGCAAAACCGAGGTCGATGCGGTAAGCGGTCAACATCGGCAGATCCAGCGGAACAAGGCCGGTTTCGTTCTCAAGTTGTTCGAGAACACGTTCGATGTGGGGGCGATCAGGCCCGGTCAGCACAAACCACAGGTTGTAGAAATGCTCCCGTGCGTAGTTGTGGTTGACCTCGGGATACTGGCTGACGCGCTCGGCGACCTGTTGCAGACGTTCGGCGGGCACGGCGAAGGCGGCGAGGGTGCTGGCCCCGGCGCGGCTGTGTTCGAACACCGGGCCGATGCGTGAGAGGGGGCCGGCCTGAGCCATTTTTTCCAGACAATCCATCACCTGGGCCTCGCGGCAACCGAGAATCCGGGCCATCTCCTTGTAAGGTTCCGGGCACAACGGCATGCCGTGCTGGAAGCGGTCGATCAGTTGGCGGCTGAGCAGGTCGAGGTTCATTTCAATAGCCCATTTTCTGCGCGCGACTGCTGAAGAAGATGCCGCTCGGCGCGGTGGCGGGAAGGGTGCTCAGCTGCTTCAGGCTGTACGGATCCCAGACCTGAACCTGATCGCCATCGCGTAACGACAGCCACAACTGGTCGCCGCGCGCGGTGAATTCCATGTGCAGCACCGCCGGCCCCGGTCGCAGATCGGCGACTACGGCACGGGTTTCGGTGTCGATGACCTGGACCCGATCGTTGTCCGGGTAGGCGAAATTGACCCACAGTTGCCGACCGTCCGGCCGCGACGTGACGAACACCGGTTGACCGGCCACCGGGATGGCAGCGGTCTGCTGCCACGTGCGGGAATCCATCACCAGCACCTGATGACGGCCGACGGCGGGCACGAAGGCCTGGTTGTCGGCAACGGCCCAACCCTCCAGATGCGGCATCTTGTAGACGGGCAACTTCGCCTGGCCGCGTCCGTAATCACCGAGCACTCGCTGCACCCCGCGCTCGGGGTGCCAGAGGTCGAGTTGCGCCATGCCGTCTTCGCCGAACAGCCCAGCCATGTAATAGCGACCATCGGGGGTAATCAGCGCGTCGTAGGGTTGCTGGCCGATGCCGGTGAAGCGGCTGATCCGTGGCGTGCTGCCCTGACTGAAATCGGCGGTCCAGATCTCGCCGGTATCGAACAGGCTGAACACAAAACGCTGTCCGGGCGCGTCGACCAGGCCGACCACCCGTGAGCGTTTGCTGCCATCGGCGAGCGGTGTCGCGGGAATATCGGCCACCTGTTGCAGAGTGACGGCATCGAACACCTTCACGCCGCCGGGCACGTAGTTGGAGACTGCGATCAACTTGCCGTCCTGACTGATGGCGCCGCCGATGCTGTTGCCGCCCTGGATGACGCGATGGTCGATGCGTTGGGTCAGCAGGTCGATTTTGCTCAACCCGCCGTCGCGGCCGAACACATAGGCATAACGCTGGTCGCGGGAAAACACCACCGAGGCATGGGACAGATCGCCGAAGCCTTCGAGTCGGGCCAGTGCCGTGCGGGTATCGCTTTCGATGATTTGCACGCTACCGGTGGTGCGCTCCACCACCACGCCCAGATCGCCGGTACCACGCAAGGGTGACTGAGCGCAGGCGGACAACAACAGCCCGGTCGCCGCTAAAAGCAGGGTTGAACGGATCATGGTGCGGGATATCCCTGGAGAAGAAGATCAACCAGCCAACGGATGTCGTCCGGGCTGAGCAACGGGGCCCAACCGGGCATCGCGGTGCCGGGGCGACCTTGGGTGACGGTGGCAATCAGGCTGTCGCGGGACTTGCCTGCCAGCGTTGCGCGCGTCAGGTCGGGACCCAGCCCGCCGGTCATGTGCAGTCCATGGCAGGCGCCGCAATCCTGGGCCAGCAGGTGCTCGAGTTGGGCCTGACGCTTGGCGTTCGGCGCCGCAACCGAGGTCGCGCAAAAAAGGAGGAGGGCCGCCAGAACCACTGCGTGTCGATGAACCATCATGGCGCCCTCCGTTGGCTATTTGAGACTCAGGACCCAAGTTGCAAGTGTCTTCGCTTCATCATCCGTCACCGGGTTGGCCGGCATTGGTATCGGGCCCCAGTTGCCTTGCGTACCGTTCTTGATGTGGTTGGCCAGGGTGTCCGTGGCACCGGCCACGCCAGCGTTCCGGGCGGCTACTTCCTTGAGTGCCGGGCCGACTAATTTAGTGTCGATGGAATGGCAGGCTGCACAGGGTTTGCTCTTGAACAGCTCCGGCGCGTCTTGGGCCACCACCGGTTGCAGACTCAATGCGCCGGTCAGGGCGATCAGTGAAA